>JBDUBZ010000072.1:0-12554 GCA_040003745.1 Terriglobia bacterium | reverse complement strand
GGGCGTAGTTGTCGAGCTTGCGATCACCCACCCGCACCGTCACGTCGAGGTAGCGATTATGGGTGTTCGAGGTGGCGTTCAGCACGCCGAGCGTAGCTCCAACGTCATGGGAATCGAGGTCGGTAACCTCGTATGCCATAAAGTAGGGCGCGGGTTCGGCCTTCCCCTTCAGGACCTGAAAATTGCGTTCCAGCTCTTGTTTCATGGTGTCGAGAAGGATGTTGTCGCCGGCGCCGAATGCCGTCGCCGACAGGGCGAGGAAAGCCGTAACGCTTAATGTTTTCACAAGATTTGACGATATCATGGGGCGGGGCCGGGGGTTCCGGGATTGCTATAGTGACGGCCCAGGCCCAGCGCCGGTTGCATTCTGTCTCCGGCCGCTGTTTGGGAACGCCTGCGCGCCAGGGCAGGGCACGCGAGCGGGGTGGCAGTTTTCATTGACTATCCAGTTTGGCTCCGGCGCATCGGCTAATCTGTTGGATGATGGTGAAAAATGTATTGGGAAGCGTTCTGCAGACTTGCTGCACGAACCCGCTGACTGGCTTTTATCGCGATGGAAAATGCAACTGCGGGCCGGATGATGTTGGCATGCATACCGTTTGCGTTCTGGTGAACGATGAGTTCCTGCGGCATCAGGCGTCGATCGGCAACGATTTGATTACGCCGCATCCGGAATACGGCTTTCCGGGGCTGAAGGAAGGCGATGCGTGGTGCGTGTGCGTGGAACCGTGGAGAAGATCGTTCGAGGCGGGTGTGATGGCGCCGGTCCGTCTGGAGGCAACCCATGAGCGGGCGCTCGAAGTTGTGACCCTTGAAATGCTGGTGAAGTGCGCTCGCAAAAATTAACCAAATCCTGAAATGAAACTACCGATGACACGGCTTACTCTGATTGGATCCCTGGCGGTGCTGCTGGCCTCCTGCTCGGGATCGAAGGCGCAGGAGAAAGTTACTGGCGATAAGGCGCCCGCCACCTTTCGCGTCAACTTTGATACGTCGCGGGGAGCATTTGTGGCGGAGATCAATCGCGAACAGGCTCCCAACGGGGCCGACCGGCTGTACAACCTGGTGAAGGCAAAGTTCTTCGATGGCTCGCGGTTCTACCGGGTGGTTCCGGGCTTCATGGTGCAGTGGGGAGCGGCGGCCGATCCGCAAGTGTCCGCGGCCTGGGATGTCCCGATTCAGGACGATCCGGTGAAGACTACCAACGCCCGCGGCACCATTACCTTTGCGGCATCGAACTCGCCCAACAGCCGCACCACACACATGTTCATCAATTTTGCCGACAATGGCCGGCTCGATGCCATGGGTTTCGCTCCGGTGGGGACAGTGGTGAGCGGCATGGAAAATGTCGACCAGATTTATGCCGGTGACGGCGAGCGGCCCGATCAGGGGCAGATCAAGGACGAGGGAAACGCATATCTGCAGAAGGAATTCCCGAACCTCGATTACATTAAGACGGCTCGAATCGCACAGTAGCCGTGGCGCTTATCGGCCTGAAGACCCGAAGCCGCCGTCACCGCGCTGCGAATCGCTGAGATCGCCTTCGTCCCATTCGACGCTTTCGTAGCGGGCTATCACCATCTGGGCGATGCGATCGCCTGGTTTGATTTCGAAGGTCTGGGCGCCGAAGTTGTGCAGGATGACGCGAACTTCTCCACGATAGCCGGGGTCGATGGTGGCCGGGCTGTTCGGGAGAGTGATGCCATGTTTCAGCGCCAGTCCGCTGCGCGGGCGAATCTGGGCTTCGTATCCGGGCGGCAGCTCGATGGCGATTCCCGTGGGCACAAGGAGCACTGCGCCTGGGGGCAGGGTGTGGCTTTCCACGGCGTGAAGGTCCATTCCGGCGTCTTCGTGAGACCCGTGCGCGTAACGGGGAACCAACGCGTCCGGGTGCAGTTTCCGTACTTTGACTCGAAGCAAACGTTATGATAGCCCTTTGGCAAAACGAGTCGTTACCGTCGCCCCGATGCCGCCGGAAAAGAGCGCTTATGCGCTGGCGCGCTACAGCCGTTCCGCCGATTCGATAAAGCAGTCGATCGACTGGGTCCGGACGCATAATTCGCAGCAGTTTCTGGAGAGTTACTACTTCCAGTATGGGCACCAGTCGATTGCCGATCTGGGTCATACGGTTCTCTGTTTCGAAGGCATCAGCGAACTGGCGGCCAGCGAAATTGAGGACGAGGTGTTGTGGGACGGGCAGGCGAAATCTTCCCGTTATCAGGATTTTTCGCAGGGCGGATTTATCACGCCGCCGGAATTGCAGGGTGCGGACATTGCGGCCTATACGGCCGCGGGCGATGCTCTGCTGGCGGCCTACAAGAGCGTGCATGCCGGTATGGATGCGTGGCTGCGGGAAAAGCTGCCTTGTCCGGAAACGATGAAGCCTGCCGCGTGGGCGCGGAACATTGCGGCGCGGGCGTTCGATGTGGCGCGATACCTGTTGTTCTGGGGTGTGCCGACGAATGTGGGCCAGGTCACCAGCATCCGGACTCTGGAGAAACAGATCAGGCGTTTGCGCGTTTCGGAATTCGGGGAGGTGCGGGAGCTGGGGCTGGAGATCGCCGAAGCGTGTGCGGAACCCCCGGAGTGCTCGTGGGATGCGGCGGGATCCGAGCCTCTGGCTCCTACGCTCGCGCGGCATGCCGAGCCCGATGAGTACCTGCGGAAATCCAAAGCGGACCTGGCGCTTTGGGCGGACGCTAATCTGGATGTCACGCAATCGGCGGGACGGCGGGTCGAACTGACGAAACCCGGCGACACCCTTTCAGATATCGCGGCCACGCTGCTTTACCCGGTGTGTCATTACTCTTTCCGGGATCTTTATCAGACCGTTGAAGGCTGGAGCGACGCGCGCAAACTCGAGGTGCTCGACGTGGCGCTGGCATCGCGGGGGAGCCGTGACGATCTGGTGCGCGGGTTTCGCGGTGGGCAGTATTGTTTCGACATGCTGATCGACATTGGCGCTTACCGCGACATGCACCGTCATCGCCGGTGTCAGCAATTTCGGCAGGCTTATTCGGGCGAGCACGGGTATGATGTCCCAAGCCAGCTGATGGAAGCGGCGGGTATGGAAGGAGCCTATCGGGCGGCGATGGATTCGGCTCTGACGGCGATGCGCGCTCTGCCGGATCCGGCGCGTCAGTATTTGATGCCTTTTGGGGCGCGCGCGCGTTTTCTGTTCAAGATGGATTTCGCGGAGGTCGAATACATTTCGCGCGTCCGCAGCGGAGTGAAGGGACACTTCAGCTATCGCGAGATCGCCTGGGAGATGAAGCAGCGCGTGGAGGAGATGGAACCGGCGCTGGGGCGGCTGATTCAGGCGACGCCTCCGTGGATTGAAGACCCGCTGGTTCGGTAGCTATTCCGAAGCGATGATAAAACAACAACCGGACCTTCATTTCCTCTGCCGACCGAGTGTGTTTCATCATCGGTGCTGGTACTAGTAGTTTCGAAATTCACCCCGGAACGGAAATATTCATTGTGATTTGGCATTTCGTGAGCCAAGATTAAACGATAAATCTTTAGATGTGTAAACCCTTCGATGTCTCACTCTGGATGCTGTTGGCCGCCTCCACGGCCCTGTACGCGCAGAAATCGGCGCCCGCGCCGGCGACCGGCGAGACTTTAACTGGCGAACTTCCGGCTACTTATCCTGCTGGGCAGGCGGAGGTGATGGTGGCGCCGCGCGGCTCGGCGACCCAGCCTCTTCTGTTTTCTTTCGTTACCGACCAGTCGGGTTTTGATACTGAATTTACGATCTCAAACACTTCGCAGGACACCCAGGGAAGCACGCCAGTAGGTGGTACGTGCTCGATCAGCTACTACTCGGACGGCGCGCCGGTCGGCGCACAGACGTCGGCATCCATTTCACCCGGGAAACAACTGATTTTTACGCTTTCGCAGGGTGGCGGCGGCATTGGCCCGGCCGGTCTCTTTCAGGGCTACGTCATAGCTAATTGCAGTTTCCCGCTGGCCCGCGGGTCCGCCAGAGTATATTACGTGGCAAACCAGGCCGCGACCAATAGTCTTGAGAGCGCGCAGGCTATCGCTTTGCCGCGGTCTACTCCGTCCTCTCAGACCTTCCTGGTTCCTTATCTCACCAACCAGGGCGGATATGAAACCGGTATCGCGATTGCCAATACCACGGCAGACCCCTTCGGCGCGTCTGGCGCTACACCGACGGGGGGCGCGTGCACGGTTAATTTCTATGGATCGGTCGCAACAACCCCGGTGGTAACGCCTAATATTCCCGCAGGCACGGTTTACGCCGTTACTCTTACGAATTTGCTGGGAATCAGTGCCTCTAATCCGGCAACTTTAGCTGGATACGCCATTGTGCAATGCAACTTTGGCTCGGTGTCGCCGTTTGTATATCTGACCCGGAATTTCCCTTCCAGCAGCGCGTTTCTTTTGCCCGTGCCGACTGAGACTTTGACCTATCCGCGAAGTTCCAGTGTCCAGCCCATGCTGTTTCCCGCAATCACAAATGCCAACGGTAACGACACCGGAGTTGTTATCGCAAACACCACCAGTGATCCCACCAACGGGCTGGTCAAGCAGGGGGGGACGTGCACACTCAACTTCTACGGCTCGAATGCCCCGGCTCCCTTTGTCACGCCGAATGTTCCCACAGGCACCGTTTATTCCACTACCCTCTCCGCGGTTGCCCCAGGTTTTCAAGGATACGCTACAGCGTCCTGTGTCTTCCCGGCGGCGCGGGGCTACTCGTTTGTTACGCCCAATAATTTGCTGAATGCGCTCACGACCAGCTATTCGGAGATTCCCGAAGTGGTATCGGTGCCGAGGACGACCGGCGCCAGCTCACTTTTGTTGACGAGCGTTACGAACTGGAGTTCGCTCAACGATACGAACGTTACCATCTCGAACACGTCTCTGGACTCCTTCGGTACGTCTGCAGGGAACGGGAGCTGTACCATCTCCTATTTAGGCGCGATGAGCGGCGGAGGTAATCCGCCGGCTGCATCGGTATCGACCGTGATTCTGGCGGGTGGCCAGCTGACCTTCAGTCTGTCAAAGGGCAATCCCGCGCAGGGAATTCCCGCGGCGGCCGGTTTCAGAGGATATCTGATTGCGGATTGCGGTTTCCCGCTCGCGCGGGGAATTTCCGCGGTTTCGGGAACCCCCGGAGGCGTGATCATCACGGCCAGTACGCTGCCGGCTGGAACCGCAGGAACCGGCTATTCGCAGCTACTGAAGGCGGTGAATGGAGTGCTCCCCTACCAAAACTGGGCGGTGACCTCGGGTTCGCTGCCTTCGGGCCTCATGCTAGACGCCTCGACGGGCCTGATTTCCGGGAGGCCCGCAACATCCGTCGGCAGTCCTTTCAACTTCACAGTGACAGTTCAGGACAGTCCAGGAAATGTCTCGGGGGCGCGAAGCCTTGCCATTGCCGTGGCTCCCGCCGTTGCGCCCGTAATCTCGGGGGTAATAAACTCGGCGAGCCAGGTTTCCGGTACAGTGGCGCCGGGCTCGCTCGCGAGTCTATATGCTTCTTCGATGGGTGCGGGATTGGTGGCTTCCTCGACTGTGCCCTGGCCAACGTCCCTGGCAAGTACAACGGTGAATGTGAACGGCCAGCTGGCCCCGCTTCACTTTGTGAGTTCGGACGAAATCAATTTTCAGGTCCCCTATGGCACGCCCACAGGCGCTGCCGGCGTGACCGTAACGTACAGTGGAACGGCGTCGAGTTCCTTTCCGATCACCGTGGTTCCGGCATCCCCCGGACTCTTGACCCAATTCGATTCCGGGCCCTCCGCCATTGCGACGTATCCGGATTTTACAATAAATTCCAGTGGTAGCCCGGCTCCCGCCGGCGCTGTTCTGTCGGTCTATTTCACAGGCGTGGGCATTGTGAATCCCGCGGTTGCGGACGGAGCCTCCGCACCGGCGTCTCCGGCGTCCAATGCCGTTGCAAGCACGAGCGCGACTGTCGGTGGAGTCGGAGCTACTATCAATTTCATCGGCCGGGCGACTGCTGGCGAGTTCAGCCTTCTGAGTGGGAACGTCGGGGTTGATGTTACACGAATCCAGATTCCCATTGGGCTGACCGCGGGGAGTTATCCGGTGAGGGTTACGGCCAACGGCGTCACCAGTAACGCCGCTATCATTTACGTCGCCGGGACCCTGACAGCGCAGTCGATTACTTTCGCCGCCCTCGGTAACCAAAGCCTCAATACATCTCCCGTCACGCTTACGGCCAGTTCCAGTTCGGGCCTTGCCGTGAGTTTTATGTCGACCACAACCAGCGTCTGCACGGTCTCCGGGAATATGTTAACGATATTGGCCGCCGGCGGGTGCTCTATTAAGGCCAGCCAGCCGGGTAATGCCACTTACGCCCAGGCGCCGCCGGTTGTTCAGAGCTTTACGGTGATGTTCGGGGACGTTGCGCCGACCGACTACTTCTTCAAAGCAGTCAATCTAATGGCGCAGAAGGGGATCACCGCGGGATGCGGCAGCAATAGTTATTGCCCCGAACAGCTCGTGACCCGGAGCCAGATGGCGATCTTCATGGTACGAGCCATTCAGGGCGGCGATTCTTTTACGTCCTCGTCCACGCCTTATTTCACTGACGTTCAGCCGAGCTATTACGCGTTCCGGTGGATTCAGCGAATGAAGGAACTGGGAATCACCGGCGGCTGCGCAGCCGGTCTCTACTGCCCTGAACAGCTCGTGACCCGGAGCCAGATGGCGATCTTTCTCATTCGAGCCCGCCTTGGGGTTAATCTGGCCGGTGCGCCGCCCACATTCACATATCCAGCAACGGCATACTTTGCCGATGAGCCCGATACCGACTCCGTGTTCCCGTGGGTTCAGCGTATGAAGCTGGAATCGATCACCGGTGGGTGTTCGGCCAATGCTTATTGTCCAGGCGCCGTAGTCACCCGTGGGGATATGTCGATCTTCATCATGCGCGGTGCATTCAATCAGTTGCTGCCGGCGGGAACTCCCGTTGTGTCGCAGATGGCCCCGGCGACTCTGGCGCGGGGAGCGCCCGGCACATTCACAATTACGGGTCTGAATACGAATTTCGTGCAGGGCACTACTCAAGTGAGCCCATTGCCGGGCGTAACGATCGGGACAGTGACCGTTAATAGTGCAACCTCGCTGACTGTGCAGTTGACTGCGGATGTCAACGCTGTTGCGAAGCCATATTCCATCCTCGCGATCACAGGCTCGGAACAGGCTGTATTGCCGAATGGGCTGACGCTGCAGTAGCTACGCCTGTTTAGGCGGAAAACGCTTACTTACGTGCGCGGCTCGGTAACGACACGGCGCGAGCTTTCTTTGTATACCAGCCGATGATGGCTGCGGCCACGATTATCAATGCGACCGAGACCCACATTCCGTGCATAACGCAGTAGACGAGTCCACCAACGATCGCGATGATGAGAAAGCAGCCGCAGGCACACATGGTTAGTGTTCGCGGTACCAGTTGAGGACGCGGGTTTCAAATTGTTTGCCGGTTGTGGCCCAGGCGTCGGCGTGATGGCTGCCTGGAACCAGCCATAGCTGGACATCGGAGGGATTTGCCGCCTGGAGCTCACGGGAATTTTCCGGCGAGGTCTTATCGTCAGCGAGGCCGTGAATCAGCAGGATCGGTGTGTGGGTATGCCGCACCGCTTCGAGCGCCGAGGCTTTGCCAAGGTCGGTCGAATAACGCACATGGGCCCAGAAGATACCGCTGTCGACTAACGGCGCCGTAATCCATTTGAGGCCGGTCGGCATTAGACGGACCATCCGCTCATTGGCGATGGCGGGAAAACTGGTATAGGCGGATTCGGCGATCACGGCACGGAACCGGTGCTCCTGGTTGAGGCCTTCGAGCAACACTGAAGCACCGAGCGACGCTCCGAAGCCGTAGATCCGCTCCACATGCGGCTGGTGAAGCAGCCAACTGGCCCAGGCGTGAACGTCCTGTTCGTCGGAAGCGCCGTAGGTGGCAAGGCCGCCGCTTTCTCCGTGGCCGCGGATGTCGGGCTCGAGCACCGCGTAGCCTGCACGCTCAAAGACCGTGCCCACAGCCACGACATCCTGGCGGGAACCCCCGATTCCGTGCAGGACCAATACGGCGGCTCCGTTGGGGCTATCCGGTTCGAAGTACCAGCCACGGGATTTGACGCCATCGGCCGCGGTCACGCTGGCGTCGCGGCATTGCACATGCGCGATGCAGGGGCAAATCGCGGCTACGTGTTTTCGGGCCGGATGCAGTGCCGCCCCGGCCGCCCGGGCGCCGGCTGCAAACACGAGGGCGCCACCCAGAGCCAGCACTGCCGCGGCAGTTATCAGAACGCGCTTCAACTGCTCAGATTAGCGTAGGGCACGTGCCAAAATAGATTTTGAGACCCCTGTTGGCCCTCGCTCTGCTGCTCGCGGCATGTGGCAGCGCGCCGAAGCCGGAAGCCAGCCTTCCCCCCGCACACACAGACCCCGCTACCGCTGGCATTGTTTCGGGCCGCGTGCTCTTTCAAGGCGATGCGCCGAAGATGCCGCAGATCGATATGTCGTCGAACCCGAATTGCGAGCGTCAGCACCATGCGCCGCAATACGCGGAGACGGTGGTCGTCAATAAAAACGGCACGCTGCGCAACGTGTTTGTCCGGATCAAGGACGGACTGCCAAAGGCGCAATGGCCGGTCCCGGCGAAATCGGCTGTGCTCGATCAGAATGGCTGCGTTTATGAGCCGCATGTTCTGGGCATCATGGAAGGGCAGGATCTTGAGATTGTCAACAACGATCCGGTCAACCATAACGTCCATGCGGAATGCCAGATCAACGCGGCCTGGAATGAGTCGCAGCCGCCAAGGGCTGAGCATAAATTCAAGAAGTTCACGGCGGAAGAGATTCTTTTTCCGGTCACGTGCAGTGTGCATCCGTGGATGCGGTCTTACATCGGAGTGTCGGCGCACCCGTTTTTCGCGGTGACCGGCGATGACGGAAGCTTCAGCCTGAAAGGCGTTCCGCCGGGCACTTATACGATCGAAGCCGTACACGAAAAATACGGCAGGAAAGAAGGGAAGGTGACACTTGCCCCCAGTGGCACAGCAACCATTGAGTTCACGTACGGAAGCTAGCATTTATCATTCGTATCATCCGGGGCTTTATCGCTGGTCCATGGTGCTGGCCTTCTGCACCTTGCTGCTGGTCGTTGCCGGTGGTCTGGTGACCAGCCGCGACGCGGGCCTCTCCGTGCCTGACTGGCCGCTTTCCTACGGCAAGCTCATGCCGCCCATGGAAGGCGGAATTCTGTATGAGCACGGGCACCGGATGGTCGCGACCACGGTGGGAATTTTCACCATCATTTCGATGGTCTGGATTCTCCGCGTGGAGAAGCGCCGGTGGATGCGGTGGCTCGGTGTGGTCGCTCTGATTGCCGTGATTGTGCAGGGCGTGCTCGGAGGGCTGACGGTGATTTATCTCCTGCCCTGGTGGATTTCGTCGTCGCATGCGGCGCTGGCGCAGCTTTTCTTCTCGACTACGGTGGCCATCGTCATGTTTACGTCCGATTGGTGGCTGCGCAAGCCCGCGGTCATGACGGAAAATCCCCGATTTCCCATTCATGGCTTGTCTCTGGCGGCAGCGCTGTGCGTGCTGGGCCAGCTGGCTCTGGGCGCGGCGGCGAGGCATAAGGCGATCGGCTCGATCTACCATATCTGCGGATCGCCGCTCGTGACCGGCGTGGTACTTTGGATTTCCTTGCGGATTCTGCTTCATTATGCTGAAAACCGCGAGCTGCGCAGGGGCGCGCTGACGTTGATTGGAGTCACTTTCACCCAGGTATTTTTGGGAATCGCCGCCTTTATGAGCCGGATCGCTTACGCCGACGCGGTGCAACCCATGCCGCTGATGGTTACGTTCACGGTGCTGCATGTGGCGGTGGGGGCGCTCACTCTGGCGGCCAGCGTGGCTCTGGCGATTCTGGTAAGGCGAAACGCCGTGACAGCAACGTGATGCGCGACTACATTGCACTCACCAAACCGCGAATCACCTGGCTCATCCTGATGAGCACGGGGGTGGGCTATTTCTTCGGCCTGAAGGGGGGCTGGACGGGCTGGCACGATTCGATTCTGCTGTTGAATACGCTGGTCGGCACCGGTTTGATCGCGTCCGGCACCGCCGCTCTGAATCAGTGGTTTGAGCGCGAAGCCGATTGTAAGATGCGGCGCACGGCGAGGCGGCCACTGCCTTCCGGCAAGATGACGGCGAACCGCGCGCTTGCTTTCGGAGTCGTTCTGGCGCTGGCGGGATTTCTGGAACTGGCGGTCTGGGTGAATCCACTCACGGGCTTGCTGGGGGCTCTTACTCTCGCCGGGTACCTCTTCATCTATACCCCGCTCAAACAGCGATCGCACTTATCGACGGTGATTGGCGCGCTGCCGGGAGCCATGCCTCCGCTGATGGGTTATGCGGCCTCGAACGGGGCTCTTACGGCCGAAGCGTGGACGCTCTTCGCCATCCTGTTTGTGTGGCAGTTCCCGCATTTTCTGGCGATCGCCTGGATGTATCGCGAAGATTACGCGCGGGCCGGGATCCGCATGCTTCCCGTGGTGGAGCCCGATGGCATGTCGACGGCGCGGCAGATCGTTCTTTATGCGTCGACGCTGATACCGGTGAGTTTGTTTCCGGTGTTGCTGGGGATGACCGGGAAGATTTATCTGGTGGGCGCTTTGCTGCTGGGCGCCTGGTTCCTTTATACGGGTGTCCGCGTCGCCTTCGACCGGACTACTATCCGAGCGCGCCATGTCCTGCTGGCATCTGTTATTTACCTGCCGGCGATTTACGGACTGATGGTCCTCGACAGGCCTTCGTTTTAATGCGCCCCCCGATGTACCGCTATCTACTGGCTTTCATTCTTCTCACTGGCTGTGCGCGCGATAAACCGCTGCAGGTCCTCGGCAGTGTTCCCGCATTCCAGCTGACGAATCAGCAGGGCCAGGTTTTCAGCAGTTCCGCGCTTGAGGGCCATGTCTGGGTGGCCGATTTCATTTTCACCAACTGCCAGGGGCCGTGTCCGCGGATGAGTTCGCACATGCGCGCACTGCAGAATAAAACGGATGCCGCGATCCAGCTGGTTTCATTTACGGTCGATCCCGATCGCGATACTCCGCCTGTATTGACCGCCTATGCGAAGCAGTTCGGGGCGGACGCCTCGCGCTGGTCGTTCCTGACGGGCGATAAGGCTACCCTGAACACGCTCGACCGGGATGCGTTTAAACTCGGGAACCTGGGCGCTGAGATGGATCACAGCACACGGTTCGTGCTGGTCGATAAGAAAGGCCAGATCCGGGGCTACTACGGCATCGCGGAGGGCGATCCTGTGGCGAAGATCGCGCATGACGCGGCAAGACTCGAACTTTGAGCTTCCTGCCCACGCTGAACGCCATTCTGAATGGGACCGCCGCGATCCTGCTGGTTATCGGTTTTCTGCTGATTCGGAGGCGGCGAATTCAAATGCATCGCAGGGTGATGCTGACGGCGTTCGGCGTATCCTGCGTGTTCCTGATCAGCTATGTCACGTATCACCTGCAGGTAGGGTCGGTGCATTTTCAGCACACGGGGACGCTGCGCACGGTGTATTTCGCGATCCTGCTGACGCATACGGTGCTTGCCGCCGCGGTACCGGTGCTTGCCATCATCACTTTGAAGCGCGGGCTCGCCGCGCGGTTCGACCGCCATCGCGCCATCGCCCGATGGACATTCCCCATCTGGCTTTATGTGAGTGTCACGGGCGTGGTGGTTTATCTGATGCTTTACCACCTATAGCGGCTATTGCTGCTTCCAGTTTGTCGAGTGCGCCGGCGAAGAAGTGATCCGCGGCCTCAATGAACTGGAGCGATTTTGGTTCTGCGAAGGTGGCAAATGCGGCTTCCAGCTTTTCCCGCGGGCCGAATTCGTCGTGGGTGCTTTGCACGAAGTATTTGCGCAGGGAGCAGTCCGTGAGGTATTCGGCGGTCCCGAGTCGGGTGGGGAATCCGACGGCGATCATTCGATTGGGCCTGGGATCGGCAAGTGAATCGCCACGCGGGCAGCCGAGGCGCGTGATGATGCGCGAGCCGAATGAAAAGCCGGCAAGCGAAAACGGCAGGGCGGGGTATCGTTCACGAAGAAAGTTCAGCGATGCCCGGGCATCTTCCAGTTCACCATTGCCGTCGTCATGTTTACCGTGGCTGAGGTTCACGCCGCGGAAATTGAAGCGCAGCACCACGGAACCGGAGCTTCGCAACCCCTTCGCGATTCGGTAGACAACCTTGTTGTGCATCGTCCCGCCAAATAGCGGATGAGGATGGCAGACCAGGAATGCTTCCGTGGGGTCGCCCTCCTCCGGTTCTTCGAGCAGGGCTTCGAGACGGCCCGCGGGACCGGCTATGAAATGCGATTCAATCCGCCTCGGCACAGGCTAGTTGGTGCGGAAGTTCGTGAACTGCATGTCGATGCCGAGATCCATGGTCTTCAGCAGAGCGATGGCCTGTTGCAGGGTGTCGCGATCTTTGCCGCTGATGCGGACGACATCGCCGTTGATTGAGGCCTGCACCTTG
>JBDUBZ010000071.1:0-12565 GCA_040003745.1 Terriglobia bacterium | reverse complement strand
TCCGCGGACAGTGTGTTAACTGCCATACGCTCGATGGTTACCGCGCCTTGCGCCAACTGCTGCATGGGCGGGATCGCGCCTCGATCGACAAACTGCTGTCGATGCTGCACGATGCCCCGGCCAACTCTCCGTACACGAACTATATGCCTCCCCTGGTGGGAACTCCCGCCGAAATCAGTGCGCTGGGAGATTATCTCGGCAAACTCGTCGGTGCGTCAACTGCAAATCCCGCAGTGCAGGGAAAGGCGGTCTTCGACGCCAATGCCTGTAGCGCATGCCACGGAGACGAAGGCGTGGGAACCCCGATGGCGCCGCCACTCAAGGGCATCGGCGCACGAATGCCAGCCGACAAGCTTGAGGCGTTCATAGTGAAGCCGTCTGATAAGGCGATTGCGGGCGGAATGCCGGCCGCGAAGCTTTCCGCGGGCGACATGACTGCGCTGGTCGCATATCTGGATTCATTAAAGTAGCGACCGCGTCCGTCAACCCATTCGGGGCATGACACGCGCATGATTACCGGACCGCGCCTGCTTACTTGCCCGCGTTTTCCATCTCCATCGCTCGCGGGAAGAGAATGTTGTTCTCCAGGTGAACGTGCCGATGGAGATCCCGTTCAAACTCCTCAAGGCCGTGGTACAGCCCCCTAAAGGTGGGGCAGGCTCCGGCCGGAGCGGTAAAGCCGCCTGAGAGCTGACGGATTTGCGACAACAGAGCGGCTGCATCGTCGTGTTCCGCCATCATATTCGCGATTGGCCGCATGACCGAGCCGAAGAATGCCGGTGGCAACGATCTCCCGTTCAGAACCGCTTGTTCCATTTGCCCGATGTATGGGAACAGCACCTGCTCTTCTTTCAGCATGTGCGTGGCTAACTCCTGAGTGACCGCCGTGAAGAGTTGCTCAATCTGAGCAACTTCCGGATTTGATGAACCATGCCTTTCTATGACTCTTGAAAGCAGCACCGCAATTCGTGGCGTCTCCCGACGCGCGAAGCCATGATGCTTCTCGACGATGTGAGCGGCGATATCGCTTAGCGGCTTGTCTTTCCAGTTTCCGGAATCGGGAGTTTTGGATTCGCGATCGGCATTTTCCAGGAGCTCCAGGACCCGATTCACGTCAATATTGCCGCTTGAGCAGGCATCGCTCAGGCTCTTCTTCCCCCCGCAACAATAGTCGATGCCCAGCGATTCAAATACCCGGATGCTGGAAGGATTTTCAATCGCGTATTCCCGGACAGTGGTTTCAGTAGTCGTTTTCATTTGCTCGCCTCTGCTCCGAGACTAGCTCGTCAGCGAACCCTTCGCAGTGACTAAAGTCATGCCCTCAGGCAATGGAATTCAGGACTGGCATCCAACTCGTTTGGGTCAGAACCGTGATCTCGCGGTCGTTCCTCTCCATGAAGGTTTGCGCCTGGAGGCGGGCCGGGTTGCGAGAAACGGGCTTTTTCCGACTGAACGGGGCCGGATTTGCGGAGCGCGCCGCGAACGAATCCAGGTGGGCTCCATCTAAACGGAAAGAGCCTGCTCCCGGATGGCAACGGTATAGACAAACCTCGCGCAGAGGCACTTCAAGGCCGGATCGCGGCCCAATCGACCATCGCGCAAGAAATCACCGTAAGACGGTTCCTTACTTTAGAGGCACTCTCCAGCAGATAGCTTCCGTCATAAATTGCGCCACTTTCTTTAAGGCGCAGCATCGGTTCTGACTGGAATGTCCTGTGATTTCGCGAGGCCAAGTCCACGCCGCGATGCCATCTCGGCGCCGATTGCCTGGCGGTCAGCCGGAGAGAGCACGGCTTGAGCGCAAGGGAACACCTCCGTGTCTTCCACGCCGATGTGGTGCCGGTACAAGTCTGTAAGTTGGCTGAGCAACGTCAAAAGCCGCAACGCCTGTTCAGGGGAGAGCCTGCCATCGGCTAGCCATAACTGACCCAGGCCATCCACCTCAGCGTGACTCCGGTCTGCGCACAAATGATCCTGCTCCAGGGAATCAATCCGCGCGAGCACCGCTTCGAGACCGGGAACCTCAAGGCGACGCAGTCGCGGGAACAGGCTCTCCTCCTCGTCCGCAGTGTGCTTGGGAGCGGCCTCCCGGAAGTAGCGTAGACTTGTCGCGAGAAGCGTGCGCCGCGGCTCGGCCAGAAATCCACCCCTCTCCTCGGTTGCGAGGGTCACCAACACTTTCAGGAATCGAACGATACGGTGATGGCAATCTCCGAGCATCCCAATCGGATTCGTGAAATCGTTTTCGCGCGTGGCGCCAATCACAATAGGCATAACTGACATTCCTCTCTCAAGACGTTGCATGCTCGGCAGGGTGGGGATAGGCATCCGCAGCTTCCTCTTCCCTCGGGTGGGTCAGGCATCGAAAATCCTTCTCGATCTCGATCTTCAGAGCGCCATCCTGTCCGTAAAGCCCGACCTGGTCCGAAGTGGCCCAGGCTTCTACCGCGATTGCCGGAACGTGGACTGTGATTATTGCGTTTTGCAGGTCGGCTTGAATGGAGTCTGTGTCGGCGTG
Source organism: Terriglobia bacterium (assembly GCA_040003745.1). Classification (GTDB taxonomy): domain Bacteria; phylum Acidobacteriota; class Terriglobia; order Bryobacterales; family Bryobacteraceae; genus BOG-234. The sequence goes on along the minus strand of JBDUBZ010000071.1, from coordinate 10,047 downwards.
GCTCTGCAACCGGTATGTAAGACAGCCGTCTGACCTGAACCGGGCAGTCTCATCAACTACGCCATGTTCGTGCAATCGGGCAACCTCAGATCGCGTGAGGCGGAGCCGTAAGGAATTTTTCTGGATTCGCAGTTTCATCTGAATTTTTCAGTTATGATAGTGCAGACTCTCGGGGCCTGACAACCGTCGATAGCGCCGCGGGCTGATAGACGCATCGGGGATCGGAGGCGAGAAAGTCCCCGGTGAGGGCGTGAGCCCGCGACCGGGAGCCGCCGCACAGATTGCGATATTCGCAATCGCCGCACTTTCCCCGTAGGTTATTCGCGTCTCGCAGAGTCCTGAAGAGTGGCGAATGGCGGTAGACGTCCGCCAGTGAGTCGCGACGAACGTTTCCCGCCGAAACGGGGAGGAAGCCGCTGGGATAGATCTCTCCGGTGTGCGAGATGAACACGAGGCCTTTGCCGTCGTTAATTCCGGCTTGCCTCTGGATGATCCCGATGGGTATCTTTTCCGAACCGTTGCCGCCCTCGGCCTTGCGGCGCTGCGCGACGTAACGCCGGTAATGCTGGGCTTCCGTGGTTTTGATATCGAATGAGGCGGTCTTCGAAAGCTCATAAAGGAAACCAAACACGTTCTCATACTCCTCCGCTGTCAAGTCCTGCGAAGCCGAGGCGCGACCGGTTGCAACGAGGAAGAAGACGCTCCACAGGCGCGGCTGAAAGCTTCGCACCAACTGCGCAATCTCGTCCAGTCGACTGAGGTTGTGCCGTGTCACGGTGGTGTTCACCTGTGTCTGAAGACCGGTTTCAGCAGCGTAATTCAATGCGAACAAGGTTTGTGCGAAGGACCCATCCACACGGCGAAAGCCGTCGTGGCTTGCGGCATCGGGTCCGTCCAGGCTGACGGCCATTCTGGCTACGCCGCATCGCCGGAATTCGTCTATGGCCGCTTCTGTCAGCAGCGGCGTCGCGCTCGGAGTGATGGTGGTCCGCAAGCCGAGCGACACGCTCTTTTCGAGCAGCGTGAAGACATCATCCCGTTTCAGGGGATCGCCTCCGGTGAAAACCATCAGAGGGTCTCCGAGGGAGCGGATTTTCTCCAGAAGACGCACTCCTTCCGGCGTGCTCAGTTCGAATGGGTTGCGGCTGGCTATCGCGCAGGCGCGGCAGTGCTTACACGCCAGATCGCAAGCCTGGGTGACTTCCCAAATCACCAAAAACGGGGCGTCGTCGAAGTTTCTCATCGACAGCCTCCCCCCTTCCGGTTCACCGCGGCTTCGGGCTTGCAGATGGTCATGTTTTTGTTTCTGGCCTCATGTTATGTATTTAGTCGGGAATGCGCAGTGAGGTCTGCCATGGAGTTCGTGCGCCTTTCCGTTCATCGCCGGTCAGCGTCCGGATCTCGGCAACAGCGCCGCCCGCGCTCGCGTGCGCCCTCTCCATCACGTGGATCGGGTTGGTGACCGAGCCGAAGGGAACCGGCGGCACCGGCTGCCCCTTGCACTCGGCATAACCGTATTTCTCAATGAACGGGAACAGCATGTGTTCTTCCTTGTATGCATATGCAATTCCATTCCGGTGCGCAAACCGGCGGACACTTCATCCATGCGCTTCCACATACCGGGATCGCGCGGGCCACGCATCGAGAGCGCTTTAGCCATTTGGCGGCCCAAAGCAGGCAGCTCCAGCCTCAGGTATTCGTGGTGGGTTCTCACGGCGTGCTTCACCAGTTCATCGAGCGGGGCCGTCCGCCAGTCTTTCACCTGCGCGTCTGCCTGCGCTGCATCTTCGATCTCCCGCAAGACGGCATCGTCAAACGGTTGGCCTCCTCCGCAGCAGTAGCCCGGACTGTAATTCAGAGTGCGCGCAGCGCCCGAAGATGTGGCGGCCAGTTCGACCGGTATTGGGGTAGTCGGCATTAGGATAACCATCCTTCGTTTTCATTCTGGAGCCGATGCCATGCCCCTGTCCGTGACCAAAGTCACGCGAGTCAAGGGGCTTGAAAGCCAGTTCGAATCGTTCGGCGAGCTTGATGGACGTTGCCGCCAGTTGTGTGCGAATCGCTCCCGTCCCCGGAATATGGCCTTCGGACGCGGACCGCCTCGCGAGGCGCCAACCTCGGCGATTTCGTGCGTGTAACGGCACTGATTGCGCTATTTAGCGCAACGCCCTGATTGGTCATGCTGAAAAAGCGTTGCTTTTATCCACGAAAGCCCTGGCATGAGGAATGCATCCGGTGAGCATACCCAACAGGACGGCCGACTTTTGTCGCTGTCCCGGCATTCAGGAGGTTCTTCATGTTGGGTTGAAGAGATTTGCTGCGCAACCGACAGACGATTATGAATTTCCTCTATTTTCGGTGGCTGAGATCGCCAGTCGTACTGTTCATGTTGTTGATGGCTCCAATCCCCGGTCTGGCGCAGGACGCAGCTATCTTTTTCCAGAAAAATTGCGCCGCCTGCCATACGATCGGCGGCGGTCAACTGCTTGGGCCGGATCTGCGCAATGTTCTGGAACGCCAGAACCGAAAATGGCTGGTGGGTTTCATAGTCAATCCGCAGGGCACGCTCGACAAGGGTGACCCATACGGAAAGAAACTGCTTGCGGATGCCAACGGAATGGTGATGCCAACTGTTAGCGGCGTGGACACTGCTCGCGCGGAGACGATTCTCGACTGGATCGCGAGCCAATCGAACAGCGCCGGCCCGGCCGCGCCGACGACAGCGGAACCATTATTCACGCCGGATGACGCCGCTCATGGCCGTGAATTGGTTCTGGGCAGCCATTCGCTGGCCAACGGAGGGCCGCCCTGCATCTCTTGTCATACTTCCCGCGGTCTCCCATCTCTCGGCGGCGGTGCACTCGGGCCCGACCTGACGCATGAGTACACGCGGCTCGGTGGGCGGCAGGCAGTTACAGGGTGGCTGAGCAGCCCTCCTACGCCGACCATGCAGGCCGCCTACAAGACTCATCCGCTAAAACCCGAAGAGATTCGATTGCTCGCCGCGTGGCTGGAATCCGAATCGAAGGCGCCAGTGGGACCCCCGGCGACGGGGCGGCGAGTTTTTCTCGCGCTTGGGATGGGTGGTTGCCTGATCGCACTTGCACTGATGGATGTCTTCTGGAGAAAGCGCTTCAATGCAGTGCGGCGACCTCTGGTGACAAGCAAAAGGAGTTCACGATGAAATCGAACGGGATTCTGCCATGGATCAAAGACGAGCACGATCCCTCTCTCCGCGACTGGGAGGAGTTCTACCGGAACCGGTGGCAGCACGACAAGGTCGTGCGCAGCACTCACGGGGTGAATTGCACCGGCGGTTGCACTTGGCAGATCTTTGTCAAAGATGGCATTGTTACGTGGGAAATGCAGGGGCTGGATTATCCCCGTCTGGAAGCCGGCCTTCCGCCTTATGAACCCCGCGGCTGTCAGCGCGGCATCTCATACTCCTGGTACCTCTACAGCCCTCTGCGGGTGAAGTATCCGTATGTGCGCGGAGTGCTGCTGGATTTGTGGAAGGCCGCGCGGGCGATCCACCAGGATCCCGTCGATGCGTGGAAATCTATCGTGGAGAATCCGGAAGCCCGCGCGAGCTGGCAGCGGGCGCGCGGCAAGGGCGGTTTTCGGCGCGTCGACTGGGACGGCATCGTGGAACTGATCGCAGCCTCGAACGTTTACACGATTCAGAAGTACGGTCCGGACCGCATCGCCGGCTTCTCGCCGATCCCGGCGATGTCGATGATCAGCCACGCCAGTGGCACGCGAATGCTGCAACTGATGGGCGCTACGTCGCTGTCGTTTTACGACTGGTATTGCGATCTGCCGCCGGCGTCGCCGGAAACCTGGGGCGAGCAGACGGACGTGGCGGAATCCGCCGATTGGTTCAATGCGAAGCTCCTGGCGGTAATGGGTTCAAACCTCGCGATGACGCGCACGCCGGACTGCCATTTTGCAGCGGAGGCACGGCACAACGGAACAAAGATGTGGGTCTTCTCGCCGGACTTCAGTCAGATTTCCAAGTTCGCCGACGAATGGATTGCCCTCAATGCTGGACAGGACGGCGCGTGGTGGATGGCGGTGAATCATGTCCTGTTGAAAGAGTTCCATCACGAGAAGAAGACGCCTTATTTCCTCGATTACGCAAAGAAATATACCGACGCGCCTTATCTGGTGGAACTCAGCCAGAAGAACGGCGTCTGGAAGGCCGGGCAGATGTTGCGCGCCAACCGCCTTGCGAATTACGCGGACGTGGAAAACGGCGAGTGGAAGTTTCTCATGTGGGACGAGGACGCGAACCGGCCGAAAATGCCGATGGGGAGTTCCGGCTTTCGCTGGGGCAGGAAGAAGGGCGAGTGGAATCTATTGCTGCACGATCCGGTGGATGGCAGCGACATTCATCCAGGCCTCACCTTCCTCGAAGCGCACGATGCGGTTTTGCAGGTTCAACTCGACAACTTCGGCGAAGGCGTGACGCATGAGCGCGGCGTTCCGGTTAAGAAACTCCAGACCACGAACGGTGAGACCGTCATGGTGGCTACAATTCACGATCTGCTTATGGCGCAATACGGCGTGTCTCGCGGGCTCGCCGGCGAGTATCCGGCAGATTACGATGACGAGTCCGCGCCGTACACGCCCGCATGGTCCGAGAAGTATACAGGGATCGCGCGGGATGTGCTGATCCGGTTCGCACGGGAGTGGGCGAACACGGCGGAACGAACCGGTGGCAAGTGCACCGTTATTGTCGGCGCCGGCGTGAATCACTGGTATCACAACAACCTGATGTACCGCGCGGCCATCCACGCGTTGATGTTCTGCGGCTGCGTGGGGGTGAATGGCGGAGGCCTCGCGCACTATGTCGGGCAGGAAAAACTGGCGCCAATGGAGCCGTGGTCCGCCATCGCTTTCGGCAAGGACTGGATTCCGGCATCGAGGCTGCAGAATGCTCCCAGTTGGCACTATATGCACGACGACCAGTGGCGTTACGAAAAGGAATTTACCGATTACCACACGGTCCCGAAGGGCGCGACATGGGCTAAAGGTCACACCGCGGATCTGCAGGTGCAGGCGGTTCGCAATGGATGGCTGCCTTTCTACCCGCAATTCGATCGCAGTTCTTTGCAGCTGGTAAAAGACGCGGAGGCGGCGGGGGCGAAGACTGACGACGAGGTGATCGCCTATACGGTCGAACAGTTGAAGTCGCGCAAGCTGAAGTTCTCCGTGGAAGATCCGGATGCTCCGGAGAACTGGCCTCGTGTGTGGTTCATCTGGCGCGGTAACGCGCTGCTGGCGAGCGCGAAAGGACACGAGTTTTTTCTCAAGCACTATCTGGGTACGCATCACAACTCCATCGCGGAAGACAGGGCACAGGGCTCTGTCCACGATGTCAAATGGCATGAAAAGGCGCCCGAGGGAAAGATGGACCTGGTGGTGGATCTGAACTTCCGAATGGATTCCTCGGCGCTCTATTCGGATATCGTGCTGCCGGCGGCGAGCTGGTACGAGAAGGCCGACCTGAATTCGACAGACATGCACAGCTTCGTTCAGCCGCTCTCCGCGGCGGTCCCGCCGTGCTGGGAATCGAAGAGCGACTGGCAGATCTTCCGCACGATCGCGAAGAAGTTTTCCGAGCTGGCCGCAAAGCATTTCCCCGAGCCTGTGAAGGACCTGGTGGCGACACCGCTGGCGCACGATTCAGTGGCGGAGATTTCGCAACCTCGCATCGCAAACTGGATCGATGGCGAGGTGGAAGCCATTCCCGGCAAGACAATGCCCGGTTTCAAGGTGGTCACGCGGGATTACAAGAATCTATACAACCAGTTCATCTCGCTCGGACCTCAGATTCGGGCAAACGGTCTCGGTGTACATGGAACGCACTACGACGTCGCCGATGTTTACGACGAGGTGCAGCGCACTGGCCCGGTGAGCAACTGGGGCGGCGGCAAATACCCATCGCTTTTACAGGACGTGGAGGTCTGCGATGCCATTTTGCGTTTCGCCACGGTAACGAACGGGGAAATGGCCTGGCGCTCGTATAAGGATCTGGAAGAGAAAGTCGGATTGCCTCTGGTGCAGTTGGCGGAAAAAAGCCGGAGCGTGCGCGTGGATTACAAGGGTTTGCAGGCGCAACCATACAGGGTTGTGAACAGCCCGATGTGGTCGGGTCAGGTGGAGAACGGCAGGGCCTACGCGCCCTTCACCACGAACGTGGAATGGCTGGTACCGTGGCGCACGCTGACGGGGCGGCAACACTTCTACCTGGATCATCCCGGTTACATCGAATTCGGCGAACACTTGCCCGCTTACAAACCGAAACCACCGATCCGGGAATTTGGCGATCTCACTTTTTCCAAAGATCCGGGCAGGAGTCTGATGCTGAATTATCTGACTCCGCACGGTAAGTGGCATATCCATTCGACGTTTGGCGACACGCAGCGCATGACGACGCTGTCACGCGGAGTAGAACCTCTCTGGATCAACGACAAAGACGCGGACGCTCTCGATCTTGCCGATAACGACTGGGTGGAGATTCATAACGACAACGGCGTGGTGGTAACCCGCGCAGCCGTGAGTGTTCGCATGCCGCGTGGTATTTGCTTCCAGTACCATGCGCCCGAACGCACGATAGCGGTGCCGAAGTCTCCGCTGCGTAATTACAAGCGAGCTGGCGGGACTAACAGCCTGACGCGTATTCGAATGAAGCCAAACCTGATGGTGGGAGGCTACGGCCAGTTCACATTCCACTTCAACTACTGGGGGCCGACAGGCTCAAATCGCGATACACACATTCTGGTTCGTAAACTGACCGACCTGCAGTGGTGAGAGGAAACAAACATGGACGTACGTTCACAGATCGCAATGGTATTCCACCTGGATAAGTGCATCGGGTGCCACACGTGCAGTATTGCGTGTAAGAACATCTGGACCGACCGAAAAGGCACCGAGTATATGTGGTGGAACAATGTGGAAACCAAGCCCGGCACCGGTTACCCCACAGAGTGGGAAAACCAGGATGAATACTCTGGCGGCTGGCAGATGAAAGACGGAAAGCTTGAGCTGAGATCCACGAGCAAGAGCGAGACTGTTTTAAATATCTTCCACAATCCGCACATGCCCACCATGGACGACTATTACGAACCGTGGACATACGACTATCAGGAACTGTTTAATGCGCCGCCGGGCAACGATCAGCCGGTGGCGAAGCCCATCTCGATGGTGACGGGCGAACTGATTCAGATTCAGGCCGGCCCGAACTGGGACGACGATCTGGGCGGCTCTTCGATTTATGCGGCCAACGATCCGAATCTGAAGGGCCTCACTCCGGAAGCACAGAAGCAGCTCTTCGCGGTGGAGGAACTGGTCATGTTCTACTTTCCGCGAATCTGTAATCACTGCCTGAATCCTTCGTGCGTGGCTGCATGCCCTTCGGGTGCCCTGTATAAGCGCGGCGAAGACGGCATCGTGCTGTTGGATCAGAATCGGTGCCGCGGGTGGCGCGCCTGTGTGCCGGCGTGCCCTTATAAGAAGGTTTACTACAACTGGAACACAGGCAAGAGCGAGAAGTGTATTCTCTGCTACCCGCGTCTTGAGACCGGCCAGGCGCCGGCATGCTTCCACTCCTGCGTCGGAAGAATTCGCTATCTCGGCGTGGTGCTCTATGACGCATCGCGCATACAAGAGGTAGCCAGCCTTCCGGCCGACCAGCTGGTGGAAGGACAGCGAACGCTGATCCTGGACCCGAACGATCCGGAAGTGATCGCCGCAGCACGGGCCAACGGCATTCAGGATTCCGTGATCGAATCCGCGCAGCTCTCGCCAGTCTATCAATTCGTGAAAGTCTGGAAGATTGCCCTGCCGCCGCACATCGAATATCGCACGATGCCGATGTTGTTCTATGTGCCTCCGATGGCGCCCGTCCTGTCCGAACGCACGGGAGCCAATCTCACGAACGTTTCGGAAGATCTTTTCCACGATATCGACGAGGCGCGCATACCGATGAAGTTTCTGGCGAGCCTCTTTGGCGCGGGACATGAAGAAATGGTGCGGTACGCGCTGCGTAAGCAAAAGGCGGTGCGATGGTATCGGCGTTACATCACCGTCGGCGATGTAACGGAGGAGACCGCTGCTCGCATGTTGCGCGAAGCTGACTGCACGGCGGAAGAGGCCGAGGCGATCTACCGGTTGACGGCGCTGTGTACCTTCGAGGAGCGTTTTGTGATTCCGCCCATGCATCGCGAAGAGGCCATCGAAATGATGGAGGGCCCGATGGAGCACAAGCAAGAGGCCGGCTTTGGATTCCTGCAGGGCCAGAGGAGGGCTATGTGAACGCGAAATACGGCTTGCTTGCCCGTTTGTTCGAATATCCGGACGAATCGTATTTACAGTATTGCCGGGAAGAAGGACTATACGATCTGGCCAACCAGCTGGCTGCGCTTTCCACAGCGCAGATACAGGAATTGTTCATCGCAACATTCGACTGGAACCCTGCCACATCTCTGGACATGAGCTGGCACCTTTTCGGTGAGGAATACGCGCGTGGCGAGTTTCTGGTCCGAATGCGCGGGCGACTACGGAGGTATGGGGTGCCCGAATCCACCGAACTGCCGGATCATATGACTCACGTTCTCGCCATGCTGGCACGCATGGACGACAATTCCGCGGAGGATTTTGCACGAGAGTTCGCCGCGCCCGCCGTAGCCAAACTACAGGCTGCGCTGGAACAGAAAAAAACGCCGTTTGTGGCTCTCGCGAGAGCAGTTAGAGACGCCTTGCCCGTAAAAGCGCCCATTCCGGAATTGAAAGTGGAACTGCCCGTTCTTGTTGGGGATGACTGACCATGACAAGTATCTGGGTTTACCTGAATCCGCTTCTGTTCGGCATTCTGCCGTATGTTGCGCTGATCGTTTTTTTTCTCATGACCGTCATTCGGTACCGGTCGCGGAGCTTCACTTACTCGAGCCTGTCCTCGCAGTTTCTGGAAAACCGGCTGCACTTCTGGGCCGTGGTGCCTTTTCACTACGGGATTCTGACAGTCCTGGCCGGTCACATCATGGCCTTCCTGATCCCGCGGCAGATTCTGCTCTGGAACAGCAACCCGTTGCGGCTGTTCACTCTGGAAATTACAGGCCTGATCTTTGGTTTTCTGACTCTTGTGGGGCTGGTGGCCTCGATCATCCGCCGTTTTACCGTGGCGAAAGTGAACCGCGTAACAAGCGTGGGCGATTGGATCGTCTATGCGATGCTGCTCTTTCAGGTTGTGAGCGGCGTTTCCATCGCGCTGTTCTATCCGTGGGGGTCATCGTGGTTCGCCGCCATTGCCACACCATATTTCTGGTCGATTGTGGAACTGCGTCCGCTGGTGGAAAACATTGCGCCCATGCCGTGGCTGGTCAAGCTGCATATCATTAATGCATTTCTGTTGATCGGCTTCTTTCCGTTCACGCGACTGGTGCATGTTCTGGTGGTGCCCAATCCGTATCTGTGGCGGAAGACTCAGGTCGTTCGATGGTATCGTCGGCCGACGGGTATATGACGCTGACGCCATTGTGTGGCATCGAATTGACTCAGGTTCTGCTGGGCGAGCATGGGGCGATGTATCCGTTGCTCGATCTCATTGAAGCGCGGGCGCCCTGGGCCGGGCTCGACGTGACCCGATGTCTGGCGGCGTGTCTTGAGGCTACGCTGATCAGCCACGCCTGCATCGAGGAAGAAATCCTGACCCCCGCCGTCTCCCCGCATCTGCCGCCCGCCAAACCTGGGCCGACCGATCACGATATTATCCGCGACCTGTTGAATTCAGCTATTGCCGCGACCGATCCCGCAAAGGCGAGGAAGCTCCTGCTGATGACTGTGGCAGAAACAAGGAAACATTTTGAGAAGGAAGAGACCGCAATCTTTCCAGTCGCTGCACGTGAGTTGACGCGCCAGGTGCAGGAGGAACTGGGCTCGATGTGGGCGTTTAAGCGAGGCGTGCGCGCGGGACGCTCGCGTGACCATCGGTGTCGGAGCGTGCCGGAATGAACAGGGGAATGCGCAGCATTGCAACCAGCGTTC
>JBDUBZ010000070.1:0-12602 GCA_040003745.1 Terriglobia bacterium | reverse complement strand
GTCAGGGCGCCGCCGGAATCTTTGAGAGACTCTGATGCGTGCCGGCGGTTCATTCCTTATTGAAGACCAGCCCGCCTCAGAAGTTTTCACGCCGGAGGATCTTACCGAAGAGCATGCCGCTATTCGCAGGGCGGCCCGTGAATTTGTCGATAAGGAACTCGTTCCCAACATCGATGCTATTGTTCATGGCGATCGCGACCTGGCCGTTTCGTTGCTGCGCAAGGCGGCGGCACTCGGCTTCGAAGGCATTCTGACGCCTGAGCGTTACGGCGGGATGGAACTCGATCTGGCTTCCGCCATGGTGGTTGCCGAAGAGCTGGCGCGGGACGGTTCTTTTGCGGCGTGGCACGGCGCCCACGCGGGCATCGGAACTATGCCCCTGCTGCTGTTCGGTACGCAAACGCAGAAGGGAAAATACCTGCCGCGGTTGTCGGCCGCCGAACTGGTAGCCGCCTATTGCCTGAGCGAGCCGCAGGCCGGCTCCGATGCGCTGGCGGCGAAAACCCGCGCCGATCTTTCCTCCGATGGCAGTCACTACATTCTGAACGGTCAAAAGGCGTGGATCACGAATGGGGGCAGGGCCGATTTCTTCACGATCTTTGCGAAGGTGAACGGGGAACATTTTTCCGCATTTCTGGTGGAGCGCGCCTTCGGTGGTCTTTCGAACGGCAGCGAAGAACGGAAGATGGGGATCAAAGGCAGCTCGACGACGGCCATTTTCCTCGACAACGTGAAGGTGCCTATCGAAAACCTGCTGGGTGAAATCGGGCGCGGGCACATCATCGCGTTTAACATTCTGAATTTCGGGCGCCTGAAATTGGGGCCGTTCGCGGTGGGCGGGGCGAAGAATGTCTTGCGCGATTCGATCGCTTATGCGAAACAGCGCAGGGCGTTTGGCTCAGTGATCGCGGATTTCGGCCTGATCCAGCACAAGCTGGGCGAAATGGCGATCCGGATTTTCGCGGCGGAATCGATGTCCTATCGCGTGGAAGGTCTGATCGAGGCACATCTGGAAGGCTTTTCGTGGGGCTCACCCAGCGACGAATCGGCCTCGGCCCGGCGCATGATGAAGGCGGTGGAGGAATTCGCGGCCGAATGCTCGATGATCAAGGTCTACGCCTCTGAAGTGCTCGATTACGTGGTCGATGAGGGCGTACAAATCCACGGCGGCTACGGGTACCACCAGGATTACGCGGTGGAACGCGCCTATCGCGATTCGCGCATCAACCGAATCTTCGAAGGCACCAACGAGATCAATCGGCTGCTCATTACAGGCATGCTTCTGAAGCGCGCGCAGCAAGGCCGGCTGGGCCTGGTGAAAGCCGCCAAAGGGCTGATGGAGGAAATTCTCGCGGGGCCTGGCCTTTCTCCCGATTCCGAAAGTGTCGAGCGCCGGCTCATACGAAACGCGAAGAAGATTGCCCTGCTGATGCTCGCCGTGGCTTTCGAGAAATTCGGGACGGAGATGGAGAAGCAGGAAGAGGTCCTGGCGGGGATTGCGGATGTTCTGATGGACGCTTTTGCCATGGAATCGTGCTTGCTGCGCCTGGAAAAAACTGCCCGGCCCGAAGGCCAGATGGCCGACATGTGCACGGTCTTCCTGCGCGATGCGATGACCCGAATCGAAGGCTTTGCGCGACCGGTGCTCGCGGCTTGTTCGGAAGGCGACGGGCTGCGAACCAATATGACGGTGCTGCGGCGGTACGCGAAGTTCGACCCTGTCGATTCAATCGCTTTGCGCCGGCGTATCGCGTCGCGGTTAATCGAAGCCGGCCACTACGTTGTCTGAAAGCCCGCGAATTGTGCTCGCCGTCGGGCTGCCGGGATGCGGCAAATCGACGTATTTAGCGGGGCAAAAATCGCAGCCGATTTCGAGCGATGCGATTCGTCTGCAGCTTGCGGACGACGAGCGGGATCAACGTTTCCAGCGCCGGGTATTCGCAACAGTGCGCTATCTGCTTCGCCAGCGAATCGAGATCGGGCGCCCCAGGACGTTTATCGATGCGACCAATCTTACGCGGTGCGAGCGCAGGCCCTATCTCGATATGGGGCGCGAATTCGGCTGCGTCGTCGAAGCACTTTGGTTCGATGTGCCGCTGGCCGTCTGCAAATCGCGGAACGGGCTGCGACGCCGCGCGGTCCCCGAGTTCGCGATGGACCTCATGGCCGCGAAGTTCGTGCCTCCGTCGCTTGCCGAGGGTTTTCTGCAGATTCACCGAATTGGTTGAGATATAGTCTTCGGTCAGGAAGAGGTGCCGATTGGTCTCACGAAGAAATTTTGGAAAATTGGCTTTGGCAGCAATGCCGGCAGCACAGGCTATTCTGTCAGCCCAGACGCCTCCAGCAGGCGGAGGCCGCGGCGCTCCGCCGCCACCGCTTAAGTCGAACTATGCGGGCGTCCAGATCGGGGTCATCAGCTATAGCTTCCGGCAGGGCGTAGCGGCGAAGGATCTGATTCCGCTTATTAACAAGCTTGGAATCGACGAAGTGGAGCTTATGTCGAACCACCTCGAAGAACTCGCCGGCGCTCCGGCGGCCGCTCCCGGGGGCGGCGGAGGCCGGGGACGCGGTGGACCGCCCCCGACACCTGAGCAGATCGCCGCGACCCAGGCTGCCCAGAAAACAGCGCGGGACGCGATGGCCAGGTGGCGCGCCGGAGTTTCCATGGACACCTACAAGGGCATCCGGAAGCAATTCGACGACGCGGGAATCAATCTCTACACCCTTTGCTATAACCTGAGCGGCAACGTCACAGACGACGAGATCGATTACTCATTCCGCGTGGCGCAGGCTTTGGGCGTTCACAATATCTCATCCAGTTCCACCGTGACGATCGCGAAGCGGGTAGCTCCTTTTGCGGATAAATACCAGATCCTGTGGGCGGGCCACGGGCACGATGCCGTGAACGACCCCGAGCAGTTCGCCACCCCGGAGAGTTTCGATAAGATCCTTAGTTTCAGCAAATTTATAGGTATCAATCTGGATATCGGCCACTTCACGGCGGCCGGGTACGATCCGATCCCCTATATTGAACTGCATCACGACCGCATCACGAATATTCATCTAAAGGACCGCGACCGGAATCCTCCCGGGGGACGAGGCGCCAATGTTCGGTGGGGCGGTGGCGACACCCCCATCAAGGAAGTTCTTCTGCACATGAAGAAGAAGAAGTATGGCTTTCCGGCAAACATCGAATACGAATATCAGGGCCTGGACCCGGCCATTGAAGTCGCTAAGTGCCTGGAATATTGCCGCGACATCCTGATCGCTTAGCCTGATTGCCTGGAAACGGGCTGGGTGCAACGCTCTCGGCCTTCGCTGCATCTGAATTAACAGAACATTTCTAACAGGATTGTGGTAGGATAAGGCTCTGGAGTCCTGCGCGCTTTTTTAAAGCACTTGTCAGCTCCTACCCGCTAGTGCGGCGTTGAGGCAGTTCGCCATTCCTGAATACAGCAAAATCAAACTAATAACCAGCTTGGGTCTGCGTTCGCGCGCCTTGCGATGGGAAGGCAGGTGATTGCATGGAAGATGACGATCAATTTTTACGCGAAGCGCCCATAGGGATCAATTTCGACGAAGAGGCTACAAAATTCTTCGATCCGGAGGCGGAAAGCGGAGATTTCCTTCACCCTCAGCAGCAGGTCGAGGAATCTATTTACACGGACGATCCGGTTCGCGTCTATCTGCGCGAAATGGGGGCGGTTCCGCTTCTGACCCGGGAAGGAGAAGTCGATCTTGCCCGTCGCATGGAACGCGGCAAGTTGCGGATGCAGAAAGCCATCAGCCGTTCGGCTCTGGTCCAGCTGGCGGTGGTCGAGCTAGCCGAATCTCTTCGCAAGGCGCCGGACGATCTGGACGATCACGTCGACATTGGCGGCGACATAGAAGATGGAACTCCTGCCGACACCAAGAAGCGCAATGAAATTCTGAAAATCTTCGGCGACATTTCGAACTCGCATAAGAAGGCGCTGCAGCTGCAGGAAAAAGTGGAGGCGACTCCGGCGGCCGCCAACAAGAAGGCGCGCCGCAAGCTGGTAATGAAGCTTTCGCGCGCGCTGGTCGAGACCTCGCTCGCAATCCGCCGCGTGCCCTGGGTCATCCTCCGGTGGCGCGATTTCACGCGGGAAATCGAGCGCGCCGTAGAAGAACTGAATCATCTCGACCGTGAGATGAAAAAGCTCGAAGCGAAGAACGCGGCGGCGTCGCAGATTCGCATCCGGGAGCTGAAGCGCGAGATCCGGAAGCGGGAAATCACCGCCGGCGCGTCGCTCGAAGATCTGAAGCACACGGTAACGGTGATCCGCCACGGCGAACAGGAAGCGGAACGGGCCAAGAAAGATCTGGTGGAAGCCAACCTTCGTCTGGTGGTTTCAGTGGCTAAGAAATACGTCAACCGCGGGCTGCACCTGCTGGATCTGATCCAGGAGGGCAACATCGGCCTGATGCGCGCCGCCGACAAGTTCGAATACCGCCGCGGCTACAAGTTCTCGACGTATGCGACCTGGTGGATCCGCCAGGCGATCACGCGCGCAATTGCGGATCAATCGCGCACCATACGAATCCCCGTTCATATGAACGAGAGTATGAACAAGTTCCTGCGCGCCTCCCGCGAGCTTGAAAAGGAACTGGGACGGACGCCGACGAACGACGAAATCAGCCGCCGGATGGATATCCCGGTCGAGAAAGTCCAGAAGCTTAAGACTATTTCGCGCGATCCGGTTTCGCTTGAAACGCCGGTCGGCCGGGATGGTGAATCGGCGCTCGGCGATCTGATCGAAGACCGCTGGGTGGGCTCGCCGGTGGACGCGGTGATCGAATCAAACGTTCGGGACGAGACCGCCGGTATCCTCAAAACGCTTTCGCCCAAAGAGGAAAAGGTGATTCGCCTGCGGTTCGGCATTGGATGCGAACGGGAGCATACGCTCGAAGAAATCGGGCAGGAATTCGATGTGACCCGGGAGCGCATCCGGCAGATTGAAGCCAAGGCCCTGCGGCAGTTACGCGCCCCGGAGCGGGCTCGCCGATTGCGCGCTCTTCTCGCCGCCCGCTAAATTAAAGCATTCGGACGTAGCCGTTCGACGAGACCTTGACCCAGCCGGAATCGTTGTCAAAGGCCGGGGTGTAGGGCGAATATAGCGCCCTGGCCCCGTTGCTCCGAAGCGTTTCGAGAATCTGAGCCACGTCTGACGCGGGAAGCTTAGCCATGGCATCGCGATCCCCAGCCATGATCTGGATGGTGAAGCGGGCCCCCACCAGGCGCGCATAGTAAGCATAGTCCGCAAAACCCACGCCCGCCAGTTGATCGCCGGCGCGAATGCCCAGCGACTCGAGTTTCCGCGCCACCGCGGCATTGCTCAGGCTCGAAGGCGCCTGCGGGATTTTCTTCAATTGTCTTGCATAATCGGGGCCGTAGGCGAGCACTAGTCCCATGGTGACCACCACGGTGGCCCCAATCCATTTGCGGGAGTCGATCAGGCCCCAGGCAACCACAAACAGCGTCGTCCATCCCAGCACGAGGAACGGGACCAGATACCGGTATTCGATCAAAACCGAAGCGAAAGTAAGAAAGCCGCAGATTGGCCAGAGAAAAAGCCAACTCTGCGCCGGCCCGATGTAGCGGTAAATCTTTCCGGCCCGAAGGCCGAAAACAGTAAACGCGGCCAGTCCCATCCACAGGGATGGCCATCTTGCAGCCAGCTGGAAAACGGTCAGGCCGGAAAGCATGAACTTTGGCGCCACGCCAAATATACGAAGAAACTGCCTCATCTGGAGACGCAGATCGAATGGCGGATTGACACCTTCGTACCAGTAAGACGGATCGTACCAATACGAATAAGTAGCGGGGAACGGGCTGTCGAACTTGACGATTTCGGGTACTTTCAGGATCTGCCGCGGCGCGTGTGGGAGGGGGGTATCCGGCTGGCGAACTTCCCAATATCTGGGCACGCCGCTCACGTAAAAGGCGTATGTGAGTTTCCCGGCGTCGCCGATCGTCAACCGCCCCTTGTTGTAGCTGAGCGCGGCCACCACGGGCAGTGACCCCAGCAGAAAGACGACAGCGGCCACGGCGGTTTCTCTGCCCCCGGAACGTTGCGCCACGGCGCGGATCGCGAGGAAGATAAGAAGAAGAAGCGACAGCGGGAAGAGAGCGGTCTTGGCGACGAAACCCAAAGCGAGAATCGCCCCAAACAGAGCATAGTGACGGAGTCCGGCGCCCGGCAGACTAAGCCGAAGGCATGCGCCGGCGGCCAGAAAGACCATGCCTTCCACCAGAATATGGGGACCGGCCAGCCATAGCGTCACATCGAGGTTGCAGACAAACAGCAGGGTGTAAGCGAAGGCCAGTACCACCAGAAGATGCCTGCGGTTTTGGATGACGGGGCCGCGCGCCAGATGAATCCACCGGAGAAAATTCAGCAGGAACCAGGTAAACGAAAAATACGTGCCGGTGCAAATGACCCAATCCACACACCGCACCACTATCAGTTCCGAAGCCAATGACGGATGCGCAAGCTTCAGGACGACGGCCAGGATGGCAGGATAAAGCTGGCTCCAGTATGCGTTCGCGAACAGATATCCGAATCCGTACCGGGCAGTATTGGCGCCAACCTCCAGGTACGAAAGTCCGTCGGACGAAATCAGCTCTCTGGAATTCCACGCAATGGGTATGGTCAGAATGGCGCAGACAGCCGCAGCCATTAGCAGTGGCCATTTCTGAACGGGCTGAGGACTATCCATGCGACGGCATCCGGGCCAGTATACCTGACTCCCGTGTTATCCTC
Organism: Terriglobia bacterium; assembly: GCA_040003745.1. GTDB lineage: Bacteria > Acidobacteriota > Terriglobia > Bryobacterales > Bryobacteraceae > BOG-234. The sequence continues at coordinate 5,817 of JBDUBZ010000070.1, read as the reverse complement.
GTGTGGCTGATCGATTGATGTGGCGCGACAAAGTGGTGTTGGTGACGGGCGCTTCGCAGGGTATCGGCGCGAGTTTGGCGCGCCTGTTGGCGGCGGAAGGCGCAAAGCTCTCTCTCACGGCACTTGCCAGCACTGAATTTTGCGACAGGGAGAGCCCTTCCACGCTGGTCACCGCCGGCGATATTACATCGGACGAGACAAGACGCCGAGTTGTGGAGCGCACGCTTGGAAAGTTCGGGCGCATCGACGTACTGATCAACAACGCGGGGGTTGGACAATACGGCTATCCTTCGGAAGCGGATTCCGAAGTTTCGAAGCGCCTCTTCGATGTAAACGTGTTTTCAGTGCTCGCGCTGACCCAGCTTGTGATCCCCGGGATGCGCGCGCGGAAATCCGGGGTCATCGTGAATATCGGTTCGGTGGGAGGCGAGGTTTCTCTTCCCTGGGCCGTGATGTACTGCGCCAGCAAATGGGCGCTGCATTGTCTTGACGATTCGTTTCGCCGCGAGCTGGCCGGGTCCGGTATTCGAGTTGTTAAGGTCTGTCCGGGAATTGTCGATACCGAATTCCGCAGTCATGTCCTCGCGGGAAAGGCTCCGCAAAACGTCGAGAACATTCGGCGCATGGTGAGTCCGGACCGCGTGGCGGCAACGATCATCAGCGGGGTGAAACGCAACAAGAAGCGACTGTACGTCCCCGCCATCGGCCGGGTCTTCACTTCCCTCGAATTCTTCGCTCCCTGGCTCATGGATTGGTATGTTCGGCGCAAGTTTTGACTTGCTGGAAGACTACCAGTCACCGCCTGCTCACCCGTGCGACTGCCAAGAGTCCAAGAGGGTGTTATTCTTCGCGTGTTATCCTGAAAGATCGATTTCAGATTACGAGGTTTAGAGAAGTAAATGGCAAATCATTTATCTGCCCAGAAACGCGTCCGGCAGACCGAAAAACGCACTGAATTCAATCGTTTCGCGAAGACTCGCCTGCGGCACCAGATTCGCGCCATGCGCAAAGCTCTTACGGCGAAAGACCACGGGGACCTGCAGGCGACATTGTCGAGCACCTTTTCCCTGGTGGATAAGGCTGCGCGCAAAGGCTATATCAAGACTGGCACAGCTGCCCGTTACAAGAGCCGTCTGCACAATCGCGTGAAAATAGTTCTCGGCCAAACCGCCAAATAGGCTGCTTTACTTCCGTCCCACAAAACGGAGGCGGACATTCACGGCGCGCGCCTGGCCTCGGCCAAATGCGCGAAATTCGGGCGAATCGAAGTCGGTGTTTACCACATTTGGATTCTGCCTGCCCAGTGCGTTGATCAGCCCCACCCGCCACGCCCATAGATAACCGCGAAAGCGGAATCTTCGCTCCAGGGCGACGTTCAGCGTCAGGAAATCGGGAAATCGATAGCCGTTGGGTCGTCCGACAACATAGCCAACCTCATTTACGGCACTGAACGGAAGACCCGTTCGGTAATCGGCGAGAAACTGGAAATCGGTGTCGCCAATCACCGGCTGCAGTAAATGCGGGAACCAGGTTTTCGTCAGGGGAGCCCATCCCCAGGTCAAAAAGCGATTGGGCGCATCCCACGGGAGCGGGCCGCCCGATTGGGGTGTCAGAACCGGATTCTCGATCGAATAAGTGAGGACGGCGTTGGAGCGGGCTTCAGACCGGGTATAGCTGGCAAACCACTGGTATTTCGCTAGAAACGTGCGTCGCAGGGTAAACTCAGCGGCGCGGTATCGCTGCCTCTCGATATTGTCGAGAACGTACAGATTGGTCGCGGGATTCACGGCCATTTGCGCAAAACTGAAGCCACGGCTTCCTTCGCGGGAAGTCAGGCTTACGCGTCCGAATAGGTTCCACGGAAGCTGGCGTTCGGCGGAAAAGCTCGTAATGGCGTACCGCGGCAGGCGCAGATCCTGCGGCTTCAAAATGAAACGGCTCTCTACGGGAACGCCGGTTGCCGTGCCGTTTGGCGAATAAAACGTACTGACGCTGGTCTGCTCCTGGCCAAGGGCCAGCATTCCAAGGGTTACGGCGTCATAAAAAATTCCCCAGCCAGCCGAAAACTTGGTCAGACCGAACCGCGAGGGCACCCAGGACGCCGCGATTCTGGGGGCGGGCGGCGCCCCTCCGGTGTATTCATCCCATTGCGTGCGGAAGCCGACCTCAATTGTCAGGTCAGTTCGCGGGCGCCAGCGGTCGAGCGCGTAACCGTAGGTCTCGATGTTGTTGCGGAACTGAAGCGGGCTGCCCAGGAACTGAACGTCGCGAACCACGGATTGATCGCTGCGAACCACCTGCAGATCGTGCCGGAAGATCGTCTGATAAATGTCGCTGTGCTCGACGTTAACGCCGGCTTCAATCTGATGGGCGCCATGCCACGTCAGCGGCTTCACGAAGCCATTGAGCAGCCATTCCTGGCGGTTGCTGGTGCTGTTGTCGTCGCGGAAATAGTTGCCGGCGGCTCCGAACGGCGTGATGACGTACGGCACATCTCCCTGGGGCGATCCTCGAAAATAGGCGCGCGTATCGGCGAAGCCGAATTCAAGCAGCCCTCCGCCGACGATCCACTGGTCTTTGATGGTTCCGAAAAGAAGCGAGCGGCGGCGGTTCACGGTCGTCTCGGCGGGGTTCAAAAACGAAAGCCCGTTTCGAGTAGAGTCTTCACGGTTCACGAGCAGGCTTCCCGTGAGGATCTGGTTATCGCGAAGATTCCACTGGAGCCGCGTCAGATTGCTGCCGCTGATGCTGCTGGTCCGGTTCTGCCCGGTTGGGAGATCGGAAACGGTGCTGGCCGAATAGAAGGTGTCGAAGGCGTTGTGAATCCAACCGCGACCCTTCTTCAGGGGGCCGGAGACGATCACCCGTGGAGACCAGTGGTTGAGATAAATACCCCCCTGCATCCCAATGCCCGGGAAAAAATTGGTGCCGCCAAAACGCCAGTGATCGTCGCCCATCTGGGTCCGGATATCGAGAGTACCGGCCGAGCCCTTGCCCTTCTCCGGTGAGAAGCGGCTGGCCTGGAGTTCGAGTGTCTGCACGGTATCGACATTCAGGCGGGTCGTCAGATTGCCGGTGGCGGGATCGGCAACGTCGAAACCGTTCAGACGGTAGTTCGTTTCATTGGTCCTGCCGCCATTGAAATGGGTCTGTCCGGAATTGTCCTGGATGGCCCCCGAGAGCATCGGGAGCGCGCTGCGGTAGTCCTGCGAGGCGGGATAGGGGACGTTCAGGAGATCGGGAGCGTGGAGCCGCTTTGAGTCGGAGGTTTGTTCGGGGTCGATGGCCGGGGCCGAATAGCGCACGTCCACCGATTCGGCCAGTTCCTTCAAATGATTCATCTGGATTTCAAGCGGCGAATCCGGATCGAGATTCACGCTCTGATGGCGGAATTCGAAGTAGCCTTCGCAATCGGCTCGGACCTGGTAGATCCCTTCAGCCGGTATTTCCAGATGAAATAAGCCAGTAGCGTCCGAAGTAACCCCGCCGCCGGGCGGAGCTTTCAGGACTCCGGCAGCCAATATCACAATGTGCGCACCCTTAACGGGAGCCCCGTTCTCATCGATCACTTTTCCGGCGATGGTAACCTGGGTCGCCGCCTGAGCGCAGGTGAGCAGGGCCAGTGCATAAAACAGCGCCGAGAGTGCGGGACCTCGATGGACCATGCCGTAGCCTTTGATTTTAGATGGTTCCAGCTGGGGGCGTGCTGTGGAAGCTCGTGTTTATTGCACAGAGTAAGCTGGTGGGGGATGAATATTGAGATACTGCTGACCGAGGCGGAGATCGCCGGGGAGTTCGCCGAGTCGATTGAAGCGCGCGACCTGCCAGAGAAGTTTTTCTACTGGACGCTGCCCTCGGTAAAGGCATGGCAGGCCGTCTCGGCCAATTCGGAGGCAACCCTGCGGGGAACGTGGGAAAGTTTGTCGGGCAAGGCTGGCGACTTGACTAAGCCCTTCGGAAAGCGCGTTCCGGTGATCAGTTTTGGCGCGGGCGACGGCCACCTGGACCGCACGCTGCTGAAGGCGTTGGCGGCGGCCGGCCGCGAAGTCAAATACTTTCCGGTGGATGCGAGCCAGATTCTGCTCGAAGCCGCCTGCGCGGGTGCGGAAGACGACGATTGCGAGGCGATGGGGGTCAAGGCCGATATATCGAGCCCCATGCATCTGGTGCTCGCCTCGGATGTGAGCGAAGCTCCAAGGCTGTTTCTGATGGTGGGGAATACGCTCGGGGGCTTCGATCCGCTGGATCAGATCCGGCACGTTGCGCAGTGCATTCACAAGGGCGATATTCTCATCATCGATGCCCACCTGAACGCGGGTACTCCCGTTGAGCCGTCGGAAGAGCACAAGCGATTTGTCTTCGCCCCTCTGGCCGCGGCAGGAATTACCGTTGACGACGGCGGCCTTGAGTTTGCCGAGAAAAAGGACGACCGGCTCGAAGGGCTCTTCATGGTGACGCGCCGGTTCCAGGCTTCGCGCGATCTTCGTCTTTTGGCGGCGGGTCGCGAGGTCCACCTTGCCCGCGGAGAACGAATGCTTTTGAACTTCCGCTATCGGTATACGAAGGAGACCTTCCGTAAGGTGCTTACAAAGCACGGCGGATTGAAGATCGTCGGGGAGATTCCGAGCGCCGACGGGCGGTTCGTCACGGCGGTTTGTATTAAAGCCTGATCCGCGCTATTGCCTGACGGACACCGTCAGATCCCGCAGCATTACGGTCTTCGGCTAAGTCATGGGCTGCAGGACGCGGTCGAGTTCGTAAAATGTTCTCCGCGCCAAGCGACAGCTCGTTCTCTTCCGGCTGGTATTTTGTGCCGGTGGGATAATCCACGAAAGGCGTTCGGGTCTGTTCGATGTGATTGCCCAGCACCTGAGCCACACGATTCCAGGCCACTCCGAAGAATCGATTGCGCTACGACCGCGCCACGGGAGTAGTCCTTAGAAAAGGCTTTTCATAATCGCTGCAGCCGGACTGGCGCAGGTTGAAAAAATTGGGATTGTACTGAGGGAAGTAGAACTCCTGGATGTCTGTACATTGCGGCCCCCAGTAGGCCAGTGCTCGGGAAGAGTGCCGGATTGGGAAACCTCGGCGGCTAAGGTAAACACATGCCAAAAAGGGAAATAATCAGCCAATGGACGGACATGCGCGATTGTAGCGAGTGGGCATGCCCCGACCGGTGAGCGTCTATTCCTGAACTGGAACCTGCTGCTCCACGTCGCGCCAGGCACTGATTTTGAGCCGACGGCAAACCCAGCAAAGCTGTTCGGCAGCGTTGGGCGCCGCCTCCGAACCGCAGACGGTACACTTCTCCGCCGCTTTCAGCCGGCCGGGTTCAGCCATCCGCTTTGCCCCTTCGACGATCTCGGGGTCAATCACCGGTTCTTCCCCGCCTGCCTGAGGTTTGCGTTTCATCGCGTCCTCCCCCATGTTAGAACACCTGCGGGACAGAACGCCCCACCGCAACGGAAACAGGGGGGTACAAGAACTCCTGTCAGGCCGCCAACCGTAGATAGAGCAAAGCTGCCGCGTCCAGCGAAGAATGGCAGCGCTCGCACTTCTGGCCGGGAACGACCCTCGTTCGTTTTCCAGCTAACGCGACATCCGCTGAAACGGTATGAGTGCAGATAGGGCAATGTACATGCCCCTGGGCGATTTTGATTTCCTGTTGTTTCACGCGTACCTCCGTTTGAAGAGATGCAATCGGCGTGCAAAACGTTATGACTATTTTTGAAGAGCTTTATCGAGTTCTATCAGCTGGTTCTGGACAGACGCCACGTCCGGCCCCTGGGGATAGCGCTCGAGATAGGTGCGCATGCG
>JBDUBZ010000069.1:0-12621 GCA_040003745.1 Terriglobia bacterium | reverse complement strand
CCCCACTCGCAGACCATCTTGCGGGCCAGATCGGTGGCGCGTTCGATATCGTTACCGGCCCCGGTGGTCATGTGATGCATGTACTTCTCTTCGGCAATGCGGCCGGCCATGAGGATGGCTAGCTGCGCCTGCAGATATTCCTTATCGTAGGAATGTTTGTCGTCGATGGGGAGCTGCATGGTGACGCCCAGCGCCATCCCGCGCGGGATGATGGTGACCTTGTGCAGTGGATCGGCATTGGGCAGGCAGACGGCCACCAGCGCGTGTCCGGCTTCGTGGTACGCCGTGTTGCGCTTTTCGGCCTCGCTCATGACCATGCTCTTGCGTTCCGCGCCCATCAGGATTTTGTCCTTGGCGAGCTCGAAATCGATCATCATGACGACTTTTCGGTTCTGACGAGCGGCATTGAGCGCCGATTCATTCACCAGATTCGCCAGATCGGCCCCAGCCAATCCGGGTGTCCCGCGCGCCACCACCTGCAAGTCGATATCGTCGCCCAGCGGAACCTTTTTCGTGTGGACCCGCAGAATGGCTTCGCGCCCGTTGAGATCGGGCTTGCCCACCACAACTCGCCGGTCGAAGCGGCCGGGCCGGAGCAGAGCCGGGTCAAGCACGTCGGGACGGTTCGTCGCGGCCACCAGGATTACGCCCTCATTCGATTCAAACCCGTCCATTTCGACCAGCAGCTGGTTCAGCGTCTGCTCGCGCTCGTCGTGCCCGCCGCCCAGACCGGCGCCGCGATGTCTTCCCACCGCGTCGATCTCATCGATAAAGATGATGCAGGGGGCGTTTTTTTTGCCCTGTTCGAACAGATCGCGCACACGGCTGGCGCCGACGCCGACAAACATCTCGACAAAGTCGGAACCGGAGATGGAAAAGAACGGCACATTGGCTTCACCCGCAACCGCCCGCGCCAGCAGGGTTTTACCTGTTCCCGGCGATCCGATCAGCAGCACGCCTTTCGGAATGCGACCGCCCAGTTTCTGGAACTTCTGCGGCTCGCGGAGGAATTCAATGATTTCGAGGAGTTCGTCCTTCGCTTCCTCAACGCCGGCGACGTCTTTAAACGTGACCTTCCGCTGTTGCGTGGAGTGGAGCCGCGCGCGGCTCTTGCCGAAGCTCAGAGCTTTGTTACCGCCGCTCTGCATCTGGCGCATCATAAATATCCAGAACCCGATCAGCAGCAGGAAGGGCGAAGCGTTGACCAGAATCGAGACCCAGGAGCTGGCATTGCTGTCGTTAAAAGTCATGGCGACTTTCTTTTCGCTCAGCAAATCGAAAAGTTTGGGGTAATTGGCCGGCGCCACGGTGTGAAAAGCGTCGCGGCCATTCTGGTAGTCGCCCTTAACATCGCTGCCGTTAATGGTTACGTTTTTAATGTTACCGGCATCGACTTCCATCAGAAACTCACTGAAATTCAGCGCCTTGTCGTTCTTGGTGTGCCCGGTTTTAACCACCGCCCAAAGCAGCACGGCCACGCAGACCAGCACAACCCAGAAAATAATCGTTTTTACGTTTGATGTCACGATGCCTCCGCGCTCCGCTCTCCCGACACAGGGTCTGAACGGCTCCCAACGCGTTGTAATTCTTCGCCCACTACCGTTACAGACGCCGCACAGGCGCCTTTCGATTCCCCGGGCTGCCGCAGGGTCGTTTCGCGGACCAGCAGAATACACTCACTACCCGGACCGGGCGCGAAATGCGTTGCCACGCCAAACTGCCGGGTCCAGACGACGGAATCGCCGAGCGTAATTACTGGCCAATTGCGGCGCTGCCAGAGCGGAATGCGATGTTCCTGAAACAAAGTTTTGATCTTTTCGGAGTTCAGGCGGTCACCGGGCCGCCAGTTTCGCAGCACGAGCGGACCCGCGCCGGCCCCAAAATTCAACGCTCCCCACTGCTTATTATATACGTGCGGAAGCGTAACCAGTTCCACCTCTATCGTTAACAGGCGCTCGGGAATCCGAGTTCTGCCCGGCGTCAAAAGCGGGGTCTGGAAGTTGCGCTCCAGACGCGTGTCGTAGCCGACCGGCGCCAGCCTCAGCCAGTCGAAGGAGCGGTAGGCGTCGAGGTCCGGAAGTTGCATTCGCCCGCTGCCTTCCCGCGCAGCCATCATTGCCCGAATCGCCTCGACGTGGCGGAAATCCACGCCCCGCAGCGAGCCCCGCACCATCTTTATTCCACGCCGCAACAGGCGCCGCTGCACCGCCACAGCCAGTCCGCTGAACTGGGTGAGTTCGACGAGGATCGCGGCGCCATCGGGGACCAGATAGTCTGTCGCGATGCGGTCGATCTCCTCCACCCAAAATCGCTCTTCCGCCTGCGCCCAATCGGCTGTCGCGGCCAGTGTTTCGGGGAGAGAAGGGTTCAGGGCGGCTAGTTGCGGCATGAGATCCAGTCGCAGGCGGTTGCGTATAGGGCCAGGGTCGGCATTTGAGCAATCCTCCTGCCAGCCTATCCCCTGGGCTGTCAGCCATTCGCGAATTTCGGCCCGGCGCAGGCCAAGCAGAGGCCGGACGATTCCCGCATCCGTAGCAGGAAGAATCCCGCTCAGGCCAGCCGTTCCCGAGCCCCTCAGGAATCGTGCCAGGACAGTTTCAGCCTGATCGTCAAGCGTGTGCCCGGTCGCGACAGTATCGCAGATTCCGGCAGCCATGCATTCGGCGAAGAAGCCGTAACGGGCCCGCCGGGCCTCCTGCTCGATATTCCCCGGGGCCAGTGGCGCATTCAGAACATGAACGGGCATTCCCAGTCTGGACGCGAGATCGCGGACAAACGCCTCATCACGGTCGGATTCGGAGCCCCGAAGACGATGATTGACGTGCAGAACGGCGGCCGCGAGACCGCGATCATGCAGAGCATACAACAGGAAAACCGAATCCGCACCACCGGAAACCGCCACTCCGGCGCGCTTGATTCGGTCGACCGTCTGCAGCTGGATCAAAGTCTATTTCGGCTGCGTCGGCATGGGAGGCGGCGCGGTCGCCGGTCCGAAGAAAGCGTCGTCGACTTCGACCTTGTTCTTCGCGCGAAGATCGTCCGCCGCTTTCTTGGCCACATCCGGACGCAATTGCTTTTCAATCTCGGCTTTCACATCGGCCAATTGCTTCGCCTGATGCGCCGTTACCAGAATGATGTGGTATCCAAACGGGGTTTTGACCGGCTCGCTGATTTCTCCAACCTTGAGAGCGAAGGCCGCCTGCTCAAACGGAGGCACCATCATATTGCGGTGGAACTCGCCCAGATCTCCGCCCTGAGCGCCTGAGGTGGTGTCGTCGGACTCAGCCTTAGCCAGCGCGGCGAAATCACCACCGGCAACCAGTTTCTTGCGAATATCCTGGGCTTTGGCGAGCGCCTCGGCGTCGTCGAGCTCCGGCTTTCCGGGCGGGGCGGGCATGGGCGCTCCCTTCACGCGAATCAGAATGTGCTTCGCCGTGATGGACTCGTAATCTTCTTTGTGGGCGGCATAATACTGCGCAATGGCAGCGTCATCGACCTTCGCAGTCTGTTGAAGATGCTCGAACATCGCCTGTGCCAGCATGTTCTTGCGCTGGAATTCGATCTGTTCTTTGACCTTTGGCTGCTTTTCCAGATCGAGCTTTTCCGCTGCCTGAGCGAGAAGGTTGAGCTGGACCAGATTCTCGGCAAACTGGCGTTTGGTGGCGCCGTGCGCGTAAGCCTGGAGATTTGCAGGCAGAGCTTCGACCAGGGCTTCATACTGAGCCGCCGTCAGCTTCATATCGCCGACGGTCAAAACGACTGTATTGGGGTCCGTGTTTGCGACCGCAGCGACAGAAGGCACGGCCAGTGTGCCAGGGACTTTTGGGTTCGGAGTTTGAGCCGGCAGCAAGGCCGGTAACGAATAAAACGCCAGAATGGCAGTGCAGAATTTCACATTATTATGGTACCGCAGTGCTGCAAAGACGGCCTCCGCCCATACAAGCAGAGAGCAATGTCTTTCCAATCAGAGCTCCATTGTTATTACAATAGTTATGACATAGGAGGTTACTACCATGGTGGAGCTGAAAATTCGCAAATTTGGAAATTCGCTCGGTGTTGTCCTGCCAAAGGAGGTTATCAACCGCCTTCATGCCTGCGACGGTGAGGCTTTGTTCCTTATCGAAGCTCCCGACGGGGGATACCAACTCACGCCTTACGATCCGGATTTTCAAAGAAAGATGGCCAAAGCCGACGACATCATCGGCCGTTATCGGAATACCCTCCACGTTCTCTCGAAGTGAAAGAACCGATCTGGATCGATGAACGCGAGGCCATTGCAATCCATGATCGGCTGCTCGCTCTGCACGGAGGCGCCGTGGGCCTCCGTGATCGTGGTTTGCTGGGTTCGGCCCTCGCTCGCGCGGAACAATACTTTGCGTATTCCAAATCGTCCGACCTCATTGACATGGCAACTGCCTGCACGGCGGGCATAATTCGCAACCATCCCTTTGTCGATGGCAATAAGCGTACGGGATTCGTGGCCGGAATTCTGTTCCTTGAACTGAACGGCTATAAATTCATCGCCAGCGAGGAGGCTGCCGCGCAGGCCGTCCTCGAACTAGCGGCGGGTAACCTCGATGAAGCCGGTTACGGGGCATTTCTTCGCGCAAGTGTGAGGCGGGTCAGCCGGCGGTTGAAGAACCCTCTTCGACCTGCGCCTTAAAGCGCCCGATATCGATCACCGCCCGTTCGTGCGTTCCCTCGCCGATCAGCTTCCCACCCGGTGTGCCGGTATTCATGACCGCCCGCACGTTGAACTGCACCCGGCGCTTATTGACGCCCGCCACCTCGGCATGAAACGTAACGCTGGAACCGAGCGGGGCCGCCGCGCAATGCGAGACATTGACGTGAGTCCCGACAGTATCCTGCCCCTCATCGAGCATCGACAGCGCCAGATTCCGGGAGGTCGCCTCCATAAAGCCGATCATCCTCGGGGTGGAAAGAACCCGCGGCCCCGAAGGACCAAGAAAAGTGATCGCGTGGTCGTTGCCGACGGTGATCGTCTCATCGCGGGAAGCGCCAATCCGGTATTCGGGCATGCGTCTTCAGTTATAACCTAACCTGGTTACATTCAACCTCGGAGGCCTGCCAGCACGCCCCGCATGTACGCGAAAGATTTTTGCATACCGGGCAACGGGTTGTCTGCGTCGATCTCGTACTCGAGCGAGCACACGCCCTGGTAATTCTGCTTCTTCAACTGTTTGAAAAGCGCCACAATCGGCAGCACCCCATCGCCCACAGGCACCTGCCCGAATGAGGAGCCCTCCGGTTTAGAGGGGTCTTTCAGATCCTTCATATGGATCTCGAAGAGACGCGGACCAGCCTCGATGGCGGATTGCACAATATCGGCTCCCGCGCGCGCGGCGTGCCCGATATCCATGCACAATCCCATGCGCGGGTCCATATTCTTCACGGCCTGGAGCACGCTCTGCGGCGTGGGGAAATTCTTGTCCTCCGGGCCATGATTATGGATGGCGATTCTGACGTTATATTCCTTCGCCAGCTTCTCGACGATGGCAAGATTCTCGTGGCGGGGCGCGGAGACGATCATCGGAAATCCCACCGCTTTGGCGTATTCGAAATGCTTACGAAGGCCGTCTTCATCGGGCTCGGCCAGCGACACGTTGCCGCCGCCGATCACCTTCAGGCCAGCCTTGTCGAAGGCCTTTCGGCCCGCCGCCAATGCGGCCGGAGAATCCGATTGGGGAAGGTGGACCTCCTTTATATCTACATATTCGATATTGAGCTGCTTCACCTGCTTGATTGCCAGATCGCGCTGAAATTCACGGAGCGAATATGTGGCCACGCCCAGCTTCAGCGAGTCCGATAAAGGCGTATCGGCTCCGCGTAAATCAAAAGCAAGCGGGGCAGCCAGGGCGGCGGAGCCGGCGAAGAACTTTCTGCGATTCACAGCGAAGATCATATCGCGAAATCGTGGTTTGGAACTCGCGTTGCTACACCATACCTCAGGAGATTCATCCATGTCTGGAAAGAACACCGCCGTTTTCGGCATTTATCCGACTCGCCAGGCGGCTGAAGAGTGCGTAGATGCGCTTCGCCGTGCTGGTTTCCGCAATACCGACATTTCCGCGCTTTTTCCCGATAACGCGGGGACCAAAGACTTCGCGCATGAAAAAAACACGAAAGCGCCCGAGGGGGCCACTACCGGCGCGGCTTCCGGGGCTCTCATGGGCGGTGTGCTTGGCTGGCTTGTAGGTATCGGCGCACTCGCTATACCCGGTGTCGGCCCTCTGATCGCCGCGGGCCCAATCGTCGCTGCCCTGGCGGGAGCCGGCGCTGTCGGTATGGCCGGCGGAATCGTCGGGGCACTGGTCGGCCTGGGAATTCCCGAGTACGAAGCCAAGCGCTACGAAGGCCGTGTCAAACATGGCGGAATTTTACTCTCCGTTCACTGCGACAGCCATGACTGGGTAAAGCGCGCCGAAGACGTTCTTAAGGCGACAGGCGCCGAGGACATTTCCTCGTCGAGCGAAGCGCATGCGGACTTTGCCGCTTCCGACCGCCCGATGCCCCGCACGCGCGGAAGTATTGTTGAGAACTCCGATGGGACGATTGACACCATCGACAGCGTTGACCCCACGATTGATCGACCAGTTATCGACAAAACGACAGACCCCACGTTGGTTCGTGGCGCAGGCGGCGGCACCAACTACGAAGTCTAAAGTTTTCCCGCAGGGCTTTCACAGAAACGGAGCACTGCAATCGTTTCTGTGAAAGTCTTTTTTTTAAGTAGTCGGCTCTGGCAACTCGTTTTTAATCAATTCTTCCGCCCATAGCGCCCCGTGCGGGTCGTCTTCGTGCTTGAAGTAGACGTAGACATCTTTCCCGCCCTCAAGCAGCGTCCCAACCTGCTGCCCGATGTTTCGGCGCGCCTCCTCGGAGTAATCGCCTTTCCGAAGCCGAAAATACCCGAAATCGGCCGTAAAGACCTTTGGCACCTCGAGTTTTTCCGATTCCGCAAGGCACAGGGCAATATTGCGCTTCGCCAGCCTCTCATACACGGCATCCGTCAGCCACGAGGCATGCCGGAATTCGAACGCAAACCGGACATCGCCGGGGAGCAGTGGCAGATATTCATCGAGCCGTTCCAGATCGCACTTGAACGTGGGCGCAAACTGATAGAGCACCGGACCGAGCCTCCGTGCGGCCCGAAGAGGCTCGAGCGCCTTCAGAAAGACATCTGTGAAGGTGCCGGCATCCTTCAGCTTCATGATGTGGGTCAGCCGCATATGCGCCTTGCAGGCGAAAGCGAAACCTGCGGGCGTGGCTGCCAGCCAGCTTTCGAGCGTCTTCGCCGAGGGCAGTTGGCGGAACGTGTAGTTCACTTCCACGCTGTTCAGCCGGCCCGCATAGTGACCCAGAAATTTCGTCGCCGGAAGGTCCGCCGGATAAAAGTCCGGCTTCCACGCCGGATAGGAGAAGCCGGATGTGCCGGCCAGAAGTCGAGCCATACGCCGATTGGTATGATCGCAGATTAGCCCGAATTTCGTAACGGCCAGGCTTCCCTGTTCGTCAACAAACAACTGATATTCATGAAAACTTTGAAATTTTCGATCGGCGCGCTGCTGCTGTGCGGCCTGGTGAACGCCCAGCAATACACGGTCATTACGGTGGCCGGGCAGGGCGGCTCCCCTGGAAACTCGGGCGATTTCGGGCCCGCTAGCAACGCCCAGTTCACCAACCCCATCCGCGTGGCCGTCGACAATCAGGGCAACCTCTATATTACCGATTATTCGAACCAGCTCATCCGCCGCGTGGATCACACTACAGGTGTCGTCACGACTGTCGCCGGCAGCGGCACGTTTGGCTTTTCGAACGATGGGATGAGCGGTGCCGGCGCGAACATCGCCGCCCCGCATGACGTGGTTGCGGACAATGCGGGCAACGTTTACATCGCCGATACCCTTAACGCCCGAGTTCGTAAACTCGATGCGGCGGGAATCATCTCGACCATTGCGGGCAATGGCACACGCGGCTATGGGGGCGATGGCGGAGCTGCTACCGACGCCCAGCTTACCCTTCCGACCGGTCTCGCGCTCGATTCCAAAGGCAATCTCTACATCGCGGACCCAGGCAATGGCAGCGTGCGCAAGGTGAGCCCCACCGGCATGATCAGCACTGTGGCGGGCAAGGGGAATGTTGTGTTCGGCGCCGCGCCTGGCGATGGGGGCCTCGCTATTAATGCCTTTCTCGAAATGCCCTACGCGGTTGAAGTGGACGCTGCCGGGGTCTTGTATATCGGCGACATCGGATCCAGCAGCATCCGGCGCGTCACTAACGACGGCAAGATCAGCACGTATGTGCAGAACTTCATCGCGCAGAACTTCGCTCTCGATTCCGCGGGCGCCATATACTTCGCCAACTACCGGAACAACACCGTAGTCAAAATTCTTCCGGGCGGAACGCAGCTCTGGATCGCGGGTAACGGTACCGCGGGCTATTCCGGCGATGGAGGCATCGCGACCTCGGCGCAGTTCTCGCAGCCTTATGGCGTCGCAGTCGACAGCAGCGGAAACGTGTATGTCGCCGATGCCGCCAACGCCGTGATTCGTAAGCTTACCCCGATACCGTTCTCGATCGGAGCCGTTGCGAACGCAGCCAGCATTCAGGGCTTCGCGACGCCGCTTTCGGGCCAGGGCGATGCCTCTTTGCCTATCTCTGCCGGAGAAATTGTCGTGTTGTTTGGAACCGGTCTGGGACCTGCCACGCTCCAGGTGAATTCACCACAGAACGGAGCGTTTGGAACTCAGCTCGCCGGCACGACGGTTACGATCAATGGCCAGGCTGCGCCCATCATTTACACATCATCGTCCATCGTGGCGGCTATTGTTCCCTATAGTGTGAATGGACGTTCTTCCGTGCCGGTTTCGATCTCGTATCAGGGCAAAGTCACGGCCAACCGAACGCTGCCCGTGGCCCTCACCGCGCCAGGCGTTTTCACGGCGGATGCTTCAGGCTCCGGGCAGGCCGCCGCGGTCAATCAGGATGGGACGCTTAACGGTGTGGCACACCCTGCGCCCATCGGGAGCATTGTAGCGTTCTACCTGACGGGCGAAGGCCAGACCAACCCAGCCGGAGTGGATGGAAAACTCGCCAATGCTGCGCCGTATCCGGCCCCGCTGCAGAACGTTTCGGTGACTGTTAACGGCCTGTCCGCGTCAATCGCCTACGCCGGGGCTGCGCCCACGCTCGTGGCGGGGGTGATGCAGCTGAACGTACAAATCCCGTCGGGGGTGGATCCAAACAGCGCGGTGCCCGTGAACGTCAGTATTGGCGGGACGTTCAGCCAGCTGGTTACGATCGCGGTTTCGGCCCAGTAGAACCGAGGCGTGGAGTTCGGCGGCAGCGACGAATGGATTGCGCCCGGTCGGAACCTCCGTTGTGGTGTCGGGATCTTTCGAGGCGCCGATGCCTGAGCCTCGATTAATCCCGCGCGTGCTGCCTGAGTAATGACAATATTTAAGGCTATGGACAACGCCGTTCCAATTCGGCTTTCCTGGCGCTCCGGCTGACTACCACACTGCGGTCCTGATCGAGCGAGGCAAGGCGGCGCTCACGTTCGATTATTTCCTCTGAATCAATGACAACGACTCGAAATGTCGGTTTTTGGTTGACCAAATGTCGGGTTTCTTGTCGGGAATGTCGGGCCACCTGACAACGAATTACCCTCCGCATGACCACTTTCCCGCTTCTTGCCCTCGGGCACGCTGCTACAGGACTCTGGGTTTGCGCGAAACGTCTGGGGCGGGGCCGGTTTCAGTGGCCCGGGGACAGGCTGCCCGCGGCACCTGAATCGGTTTGAAAAAACCTGCAAATCTCCGGCCAAACGGGCGTTTTCGGCTCCCTGGCTAAGCCTCTTGAGCCCGAAACACGAACAAACAAACGCCAGGAACCCATCCGCCGCATGCGGCCGCACAGCCAAAAGCTGAGTGATCGGCAACTGCTGCAGTTTGAACCAAAAGTGACGGCCGATGGAACCCCGGTGCCCAATATCGCAAATGGGGGCCCTGATTTATCAGAAGGTAGAAACTCCGGCGGCACTCGTGACCGCAATCAGGATGACTGCGCAGAGGCGGAGCGAGCCGGGGAAAGAAGCGGCCGAAGCCACTCCTTTCCCGGTGACGCACGATGTCAGAAGCGCAGGCGGACGTTCATCACGATCTGGCGCGGGTCGAATACGCTGCCCGTTCCGGATAGTGACAGAGTGCCGAAAGTATTGCCGTTGGCTCCCATCCCTGGGGTCAAACCGCTGGCGGCGCTTACCGCCGTGTTGGTTCCCCCCAGAGCGCCGGAGTAGTTGGCGGCGAACTGGGTGTGATTGAAGACGTTGGTGGCGTTCGCAGCCACCTCAAGGTTGATACGTTCGCGGATACGGAAGTTCCGCCGCAGGCTCATGTCGAGGTTCACGCGTCCCGGTCCGCGCATATCGGCGAGAGTCTGGGCGGCGCTGCCAAACCAGTACACGTCGGGCACGTAGCTGCCATTCGGGGTCTGAACGACCCGTCCGGACCAGGCGCCTTCGTAATACCTGAGGTAGGTATTGCGGGAGGGCTGGATTACGCGGCCGTCAGGCAGAGTGACTTTCGTATTGCCGTCATACCAGTGCTGGAGAGCCTTCGGGACCTCGAGAGGCACTCCCGGAACCTGGTCGGGACGGCCCAGCGCAGCGCCGCTGTTGGCGCCGCTGATTGAGAAAGGCATGCCACCCTGCCAGACGACTACGCCGCCCGTCTGCCAGCCGCCGAGCACACTGCGAGTCAGGCGGTTGGAGAACTTCGAGAACGGCGATTCATACAGGAACGTGGTGGCCATGCGATGCGGGACATCGCTGAAACCCACTCGAACGTTGTTCTGGAAGTTGACCAGATCCGGCGCGGCGGCAGTGCCGCCGCTGTTGTAGCCCTGGTTGTCCTCCATGTTGTCGGTATTGTCGAGTTCCTTGGACCATGTGTAATTCATGTCGATCTGGAAACCGTGGCTGAAGCGGTGATTCACACGGACCTCCAGAGCGCTGTAGTCAGCCCAGGCGTGGGACAGGTTCATCTGCAGGGGCCCGAGCAGCGGGTACTTGTAATAGGCGTATTGTTGAGAGACCGTCCTTCCGCCAAGTTCCCCAGTAAAGCCCAGGAGGTTTCCTGAAGCTGGCTGGTAAGGATTGGCGATCTGCACCGACGCGGGGTTCGTGGTTCCGTTACTCGCGATGTACTGGGCGCGCCAGGTGGCGAGCTGCGAAGGATCGAAGAACTGGGTGCTGTTGACGGGATACGCGCGGTTCATCAGATTGCTGCTGTGCGTCGCGCTGTAGCCACCGGACACAAACCAGGACCCGAGCGTGCGCTCCACGAAGAAATTCCACTGTTGCGCCATACCATTCTTGAAGTGGCGGTCGAACTTACTCTCACTTACCCCGTAAATGGAGGGCGCAGAGGTATTGGCGTTGACCGCGAGGTTCAGCGGAGTATTTTCCCAGAAGTGGAGGGCGGGAACCCCACCGGGATTCACACCATAAGGGAGTTCAATGGTTCCGCTGGAGAAACTGCTAGTCCCGTAATCGACCGGGCTGGCGAAATAACCGCTGTTGCTCGGAAGGTACGTGATGCCGTAGCCGCCGCGGAGAACCGTGTTCGGACTTAACTGATAAGCTACGCCTATCCTGGGAGCCCAATTGGTGTAAACGGTATCCCACAGGTTCCGGCTGTAACCTCCTACGCCGGGGAATACGACTGCGCCCTGAGAGCCAAATGCGTTTTTCGCGTTCAAGTCCACTGAGGACATGCGGTTATAGCGCTCCGTCGGACCGGGCTGCAGATCCCAGCGGACACCGAGATTGAGCGTCAGACGGGATGTGGCGCGCCAGTCGTTTTGAGAGTAAGCGGCGAAGTACTTCTGGGAGAAAGCCGGCTCCACGTTGGCGCCGGGACGAATCCACCACGTGGGTGCTCCGAGCAGAAGCGCCGCTCCGTTCACGCCTTTCTGATTGTTGTTGGCGTTCTGAGAAGCCACGCCGCCATTGGCCGTGACGTACTGGAAGTTGAAGTTGCCGCCGGAATGGAAGTAGCTGGATGCGATTTGCGCGGCGGCTTCTTCGAGGTCGATGTAATTGGACTGGAGAACGCGTCCTTCCACTCCGGCCTTATGGGTCCAGGCGCCACGGGACTTGGTGATGCTGCCGGTGATGTTGTAGTTATTCTGCGCTTCCTGATGGCTGCCGAAGGTGCCACCAGTCACCGCGGTCCAGTTGCTCCCGCCGCCCTGGCCGCCCCCGAAACTATTGGGCTGGATCACGGGCGCCGCGCCGGACTGCCCGAAGATGGAGCGAATGTTCTGCGGGACGCCCAGGCTGTCGTAGAGAGCACTATCGAATCCGGTGTGATTCCCGGAAAACGACTGGGTGTAGATCCGGTTGAAGCCAAAGCGCATATCCACAACCGAAGTGGGAGTGAGAACCACCGTATCCCCAATTTGGGCGTACGGGTTGCTGTCGCTGGTGATGGACGGATCGTTATTCAAAGGGGCGATTCCGAAGGCGCGCGGCGAGGTGATGTTTCCCTTGAAGAAACCGCCGCTTCCGTAGATCGAGTGATTCCCGAGCTTGTAGTC
>JBDUBZ010000378.1:0-3737 GCA_040003745.1 Terriglobia bacterium | reverse complement strand
AACCAACAGCACGACCATATCGTCCGCGACGAAATCGAAGCCTTTCGCGAAAAAGCGATGGAGTACCTTGCAGGCTCCATCACCGATGACGATTTCCGCCCCTACCGGCTGCGCTTTGGTTGCTATGGGCAGCGCCAGGCTGGCGTTCAGATGATGCGCACCAAGATCCCGGGTGGTTTGCTCACGGGCGCCCAGCTTGAGCGTCTTGCCGACGTTTCGGACTTCTGCGCCGCAGGCAAAGGCCACCTTACCACCCGCCAGAACATGCAGTTCCACTTCGTGCCGCTTGAAAAATTTCCAGACGCTATGCACATGCTGCATGACGTTGGCATGACATCGCGCGAAGCCTGCTATAACACCGTTCGCAACGTTACAGCCTGTCCTTATGCCGGTCTGACGCGGCATGAGGTTTTCGACGTGCGTCCGTACTCGCTCAAAGTCGCGTATGCTTTCCTGCGCAAGAGCCTGACCGACAGCATGCCCCGCAAATTCAAGATCGCTTTCGATGGCTGCACCAACAGTGACTGCACCATCGCCGCTATTCACGATTTCGGCGCCAAAGCCGTTATCCGGGACGGCAAGCGCGGCGTCCGCGTCGTGATCGGCGGCGGTCTGGGTCCTCTCCCCGTTGAAGCTCGCGTGCTCGACGAATTCCTTCCGGAAGAACGTCTGGTCAGCCGCATCGAAGCGGTGCTGCGCGTCTTCAATCAATACGGCAACCGCAAGAACCGCAACATGGCCCGTCTCAAATTCGTCATGCGCGAGCGCGGCTTTGAATGGCTGAAGGAACAGGTCGATAAAGAGTTCGCCGATATTCTCGAGAATGGCGGCATCCCCACCCCCGAAACCGTCCCCGAGGGATTCGGCGGCTACACCGGCACGCCGCTCCCACTGGGTTCGGGCTCGCTTCTTCCCATAGTGGACCGTACAGCTTCAGGCGATGCCGCCTTCGACCGCTGGCTCGAATCGAGTGTCGAAGAGCAGCAACAGACCGGCTATGCGATGGTCACCGTGAAGGTGCAGCAGGGCAATCTGACGAGTACCCAGATGCGGGAGCTCGCCAAAATAGCGCGTGAAGCCGGAGACGGCTGTCTGCGTGTCACCATCGAACAGAATTTCGTGCTCGGCTTTGTGCAGTTGGCCTTCCTGCCCCGTCTGTATGCCGCGCTCAAAGCCATCGGCCTCGGAGAATCCGGCGTTCGCGAAATCAGGGATGTGGTGACCTGCCCCGGCGCCTACTCCTGCAATTTGGCGCTCACCAAGGCCATGAATCTAGGCGATGCGCTCGAAGAAGTGGTCGCGGCCTATGACGATCCCATCACTCGCGGACTGCAGATCAACGTGAGCGGCTGCCCCAACGCCTGCGGTCAGCACTGGACAGCCGAAATCGGTTTCTACGGTAACGCCCGCAAGATTGACGGGCGGGAAGTCCCGCACTATCAGATGCTGCTTGGCGGCGGCTATGACGAGCAGGGTGTGATGCGCTTCGGCTTACAGATCATGAGCCTTCCCGCGCGTTTCGCCACCCTTGCCACTCAGCGCGTGCTCGATCATTACAAACAAAACCACCGCGAAGGCGAAACCTTCCGGTCTTATGTACTTCGCCACAAAGTGGAATTCTTCAAGAAAGAGCTGTTGGCCGATCTGACCAAACCCGACGGCTCGAATCCCGACATGTTCAAGGATTGGGGCGATAACGACGCCTTCTCTCTCAAGCTCGGCCGCGGCGAATGCGCGGGTTAGAAAGCGGGCAGGGCCGCACTGCTAAGGTGCTGACCCAACCGCGCCCGTAAGGGAGCGTTTCCAATCCCGGTCAGGCTACCTTTCGGCCTTTTTTCCGCCGCTGCCGGATTACTGCCTGCAACGCGCACGCCAGATCCGGCCCTGCCATTTCCAGATCTTCGCGGACCGCGATCGTGATCCGGTGCAGGGTTTCGCGTCCGGCACGGGTCAGCTTGATCCAGTCCGTCCCGTCGCCCATGTTGCTTGATCGAGTCACCAATACCTGACCCGCCGCCTCGTCCACCAGCGCGCTCATCGTCATGGGCGGCAGACACATCCTCTGCGCCAGTGTCGTCATCGTTGGCAGAGCACCTTCCGGCAGACCCTGAACGGTCAGCAGAAGGAGATACAGGTTCGACCTGATTCCCATTTCCTGCGCGGCCCGCTCACACCGTCTCCCACGCTCGCTAATCTGATACCGGAATTCCGCAAGTTCGCGATATTCCTCCAGAGTGAGATCCTGTCCGGCTGTTTGCAAACCATTCATAATGATCATGCTAAACCTGTTTGAGAAAGAATTGTTTTGCCTGCCGCCGCGTGTGGCTGGAATCTCACATAGTTCCTTCTCCGTGGTTGCCGTTCGGTACGTTCAGAGCCGAAGTGAAGCCCGCTTAACCTGGCCCATCTCTTGCAGTTACAATAAGTGAGGACCGATTTATGAAAATCTTAACGAGCATTACCGCTACCGTTTTCGCCGTTGCTATGGCTGTTTCCGCTTCCGCCCAGACCGCCGGCCAGGATATGAAGAACGCCGGCACTGAGACCAAAGATGCGGCTAAAGACGCCGGCCACGGCATCGTGAAGGGCACCAAACACACCGGCCGCGCGATCAAGCACGGTACCAAAAAGGTCGTCAACAAGGCCGCTTCCGGGACCGAAAAAGGTGCCGACAAAGTTAAAGAAAAAACTCAGTAATTCATTGAAAAGCTGAAGTTGAAATAAATCGGGCGCGGAAGAAATCTCCCGCGCCCGATGTTCGTTTTTCTGAACTTCTGTTACGCCGCCAAAGCCTTCGGTTTACGCAGTGCGGATTCCATCGCCCACGCGATTTGCCGCGTTTCGAGCGGCGCCGCGCAGTAATCCGTCGCCCCCGCTTCGATCGCGTCCAGCCACCCGCTGGTTTCGAGGCGCATAGTAACTACTACAAACGGCAGCGACGGTCGCTCCTGCCGAATCCCCCTCAACAAAGGCAGACAGGCGGCTTGTGACCCGTCTGCGAAGACGATATCGGCGCGAAGAAGGTCTTTGACATCGGTGCAGTTTTGTCTGGTTTCAATTTCATGCCGTTCGCCTGAAAGAGCGCGGCGTATTTGGTTCGCCGTGGACGTAGTAAGTCCGACAAGCATCACTCTCGCCATTGGAATTCTCCTTTGACCGACAGCTCACCAAGGAGCAGAAACGCAAGGTCTCTCGCAGACCCGCGCCAAGATTAATTTCCCATAATCCAGGGCAAATTAATATAGCCCATTTCCATCAGGGCGGATTATTAAGCACAATCACTTCCCAGATCCGCAGGTGGGCGTCAACCTGATGGAAAAGGCGTTATCGATCCGCGATAATCATTGCATCTTTCGGCTGCTGATATCGGTGAGGCTCGCTTCTTATTCACTATGTTTCCCGACCAGATCCTTCCGCCTCGTGATGTCCAGCACCTGATCCGCTACTATTCGCCTCAGCTTTGAGTTCTCGTCCTCGAGCTGCTTCACGATGATCTTCTCTTCGTTTGAACTGCTGTTCTTCAGGCAGCTTCTGTTACAGAGTCGAAATCTGCCGGATCACTGCCGCCAGTATCCGCCGGAACTGCTCCGGTGAAGTTGCATCGTAGATTCTGGCATCCATAGGCCCCACCGCCTTTTCGAGATCGTCGAGTGGCATCGGAATCGCGAGGGGAAGCGGTCTCGGCATCATGCCCGGCCTCGGCCACATTTATAAAGGACACAGGCTGCTCGGCATGT
>JBDUBZ010000068.1:0-12727 GCA_040003745.1 Terriglobia bacterium | reverse complement strand
AGTATTAGGGTTGAAGCTCAGATTTACGCCGATCTGAACCGACTGAGTGTCTCCTGAGAACCCTGGGGCTGAGGCCGTCACCGTGGCCGTTCCAAATGCGATACCGGTGATCTGCGCGACGGTATCGGGAGCGGTCGCGCCCTGCGAGAAGAATATAGTCGGAGAGACTGTCATCTTCGCGGTATTGCTGCTGACAAGGGAAACTGTTACCCCTCCCGCCGGCGCCGGCGAGATAAGCGTCACGCGCAGATTTGCGGTCTGTCCCGCACCGACAATCGCATTGTTCTGGACGATGATCGCGCCCGCCTGAGACACGGTGATGCTGATTGCCCCGCTGGTGTACCCTGCCGATGAAGCGGTCAGGTTCGCGGTTCCGGCCCCCAATCCGGTTACCTGGAAGGTAGCGCTGCTGCTTCCGCCGTTAACGTGAACCAGCGCAATCGGATTCACAATCCCACCGACGTCCGCGAGAATACTAACATTTATACCCGCCGGTGGAGCAGGGGCGCTAAGCGTAAGTGTACCGGTGACAGACCTGGCGATACCCACGACACTGGCGCTGAGCGATATACCGATGCTGGGCGTTGTTACGTTCACCTCCACTGTAGCCGGCTGAAAGCCCTGCGAAGAGGCAATGATCAGTGTGCTGCCAAGTGCCAGAGGAATCACGCTTACTTTCCCGCTGGTTGAGCCTGCCGCTATGGATATACTGCCCGGAACCGAGATCACACTCGAATCCAGTGCCGCGAACCGCACGGTTTGCCCACCGGCGCCTGCGGCGGTCGGCAGAGTGACGGTCAGATCTGCGGCCGAGTTCAACAAATTCAGTGGATTGGGGCTGAGCGAAAGTGCAGCGGTAACGCCCGCTGTGATGCTCACCGTGGCCGGCGAGCTCGAGATAAATCCGTCGTTGACGATCAACTGGGCCACATAGGTGCCGGCAACATCAGCGATGAAGGTCGGAGACGATATGTCAGGTGACAACAGAACAGCAGTGCTTTGCGGCGGGACACTTAAAAGGGACCATTTATAGGTCAGCGGGTCGTTCTCCGCGTCACGCGATGCAGTGCCATCGAGGACGACCGTACTGCCGACCGAGGGATTCTGTGGAGGGCCCGCGTTGGCAACCGGAGCTGTATTTGTGGAACTGATTGTTACCGTGGAGGGCGCGCTGTTGAGCGTCCCGTTGTTGACAATCAGCTGGGCTATGTATGTGCCAGGAAGATCGGCTGTGAATGACGGATTCTGCGTTGTCGCGCCCGAGAGCACGCTGTTGCTTCCCGCCGGACGGGCGGTAAATGACCAGCTGTAAGTGAGAGGCCGGCTCTGTGGATCGGTGCCTGAACCGTTCAGAGTTACAGTGGCTCCGTGGGCCAGAGACTGGGCAGGGCCCGCATTGGCCGTCGGGGCTTGAACGGTGTTCGTGGTTATCGTAACCGTCGAGGGCGCACTGTCATTACTGGAATCGTTGACGATCAACTGCGCCACGTAGGTTCCATCCAAATCTGCCACGAAGGTCGGGTTGACGACAGTCGTGCTGTTTAGCGTTGCCAGGCTCCCCGTCGGAACGCTGAGCAGTGACCACTTATAAGTCAGAGCATCACCGTCAACATCCGTTGAGCCGGCCCCGCTGAGCTGCACCGTTGCGCCACGGCTGACGACCTGGTTCGCGCCTGCATTGGCCATGGGGGGTGTATTAAATGTGGTCACTGAGACGGTGCTGGGATCACTGGAGCCGTTGACATCCGTCACGATCAGTTGGGCGATATATGTTCCCTCGGCATCCGCAGTGAACGATGGCGACACACTGGTGGCCCCGTTTAGAATTGCTGAACTTCTGGATGGCTTTTCAATCAACGTCCACGCGTAGGTCAACTCGTTTCCGTCTACGTCGCGCGAAGCCGCGCCCGAGAGCGTCACCAGGGACCCAGGTTTCACCGTCTGATCCCGGCCTGCGTCAGCAACCGGCTTCGTACTCTTTGTGCTGATCGTGACGCTGGAGGTATCAGAGCCAGCGCCGTTATCGGCAGTAAGAGTGATTATGTAATCCCCCAGAACGTCGGGATCAAAGCTTGGCATACTGGTGCTGCCATCGCGCAGAGCGGCTCGAGTTCCGGGAGGCCTCGAGGAAAATACCCAGCTATAGGTCAGCCTTCCGATTCCGCTCGGGTTCGTGGTGCCGCTGCCGTTCAAAGTAGCAGTGGATCCTACGGGAACCGTTTGGTCAGGCCCAGCATTCGCGACCGGAGCATTGAAAGACCATTTCAGATTGCTGAAGCTGTCGTCGCCGAGGCGGTCGACGATTACAACAAACGTATTGAGGCTCGCCGCGCTGCCCCCAGCCAGAACGCCGGGGAAATGCAGGTTTCCCATGCCGCTCACAATCTGAATACCCGGCGAGACGCTCTGGGCGGTGGCGGTCAACGCTGGTTGCGCCGCTCCCGTGTTCACCAGATCGGCCGCGTAGGTATATTCCGACTGCGTCCGCGTAAGTCGCTGAGTACTGAGCAGACGATAGTTAGTCACACTCAGCGTTGCCGGCGTGATCTGGGCCGGCGCGGTTCCGGTCGTCAGCCCGGTCAATGAAAGAAGGACGATTGCGGAATAGACGTATCGCATATGACCTCTGGTAGCTTTGGAAACGGTCTTAGTAATTTCTTGCGAACTGAAGGCGGGCCCGCCGCCGGATGTAAATTGCGAGCGACAGAAAGCCTGCGGCCGAACACGGCAGAGTGGCTGGTTCCGGAGTGGCCGCAGCCGCAGAAGTTGCCACGCCCGAGTCGATGAGCAATGACACGCTCGCCCTGTCGTCATAAAGAAAGAAGGGCAACTGGGAAACGGGACCCTGGCCAACCTGCGTCACATCGACTCCGAAAGAGCCCGGTGTCAGCAACGGGTTATCGACAAGCGCTAACGCGCTGTATTCGCCCGGGGCACCCGGAGGTGAACCTGGCTGCAGTAGCAGGAGATCGAAATCCTGCCCCGCCTGCCCGAACTGAAGCCTCGTGAACTGGGAAACCCCAAACTCGATGTCCAGCTCTTCGCCCGCAAAGAAGTCGTTGCCTGCGATCTGGAACGAATAATGGTAGACATTGCCAGGGCTGCTCACTCCCGGCGGCGTTACCTGATAGGTGATGATTGGTGACGCTGTTGCGCTTACCGCCGCGCACAGGCAGGTCACCGCCCCGACAATCCATAAAACGTGAGGTCCGCCGCGAGGGGGTTGCCCGGCGGTCCGCAGCGACTGCCGGGTGAAGTCGACGATGGGGCGCCACATGTTACCGCGCCGCCCGTTCGCCGGGCTTCTTGCTCGTCGCCGAGGCTAGCTCCGTGTCGATAATCTGCCGTAACTGCTCGTAGCTCATGCTGCCGCTGAAAAACCGGCCATTCAGGAAGAAACTGGGGGTCCCCTGCAATCCGAGCTTCTGAGCTTCATCAAACTGTGACTTCACGATTGGCGCCTGTTGTCCGGAATCGAGGCACGAGTTGAAAGCATCTGTGTTGAGAGCTAGCTTACGCGCACCCGCTTTTAGCTGGTCTACGTCAATCTCTTTCGTGCTGAAAAGAAGGTCGTGGAACTCCCAGTACTTGTTTTGCACGCCGGCGCAGTGAGTCGCCTCAGCCGCTTTCTGGGCATGTGAGTGATTCGGTAACGGAACATCCTTAAATGCGAACTTGACGCGCCCGCGGTATTCCGCTTCAAGCTTGTCCAGCTCGGGCTGGAACTGCTGACAATAAGGGCACTCATAGTCGGCATATTCAACAAGCATCAGCGGTGCATTCGCATCTCCGCGCACCGGTGTGTCATCGAGCGATATTGCAGTGCGGGGCGCCTCGATTTTCAGAACAACAGGCATATCGGCACGCAATTTCTGCATGTATTCCCCGCGGATCTTTGCAATTCGCCGCTCTCGCAGGTGTTGCGCAATCTTGGGCGCGACCACGTCGAAAGGTTCAGCTGTGTCGAGCCCCTCGAAATAGAGACGCAGGGATTCCTTATCCGGATCCGGCGCAACCTTCGAGATTACATGCACCTTGAGAAGCTCTTCCACCGAAAGCTTTTCCCGATTTGCCTGCTCCTGAAGCAGAACTTCTTCTATATAATCCTCAAGGGCTTTTTTCTCGGCCTCATAAAATGCCGTGCGCGCCTGAAACAAGGCCGTGGGGTGGTGAGTATCGAGGTCGGTGAGTGTGATCGGCCTTGTTCCGACCATAGCCAGAGGAGTGCCCGGGGCATTCCCTTCGTTCATCGACGCGCCGTGCGCGCCGCTGGGCAGCAAGGCGCACACTAAGGCTGTTAAAACAAATCTTTTTGTCAAGATTGTCCTCCGATTTATCTGACGTGACAGGTTACAAACAGCTCAAACCAGGAGGGCGGACACGTTGTGCCCGCCCTCCCGGAGTGAATTACCTCAAAGGGAAAGCAGGCTACTGCTTCGCCCCACCCAAGCCGCCGAGACGGCAGGAGCGGCAAACGCCGAACCCGCTACCGTTAGCAAGGATGAAGTTGCACAGATTGCCAAGCCGGCTCAGCTCACCGGCGCTCAAAGTTGCAGGCCGGAACGAGGTTTCGGTGACGGCAAGCGCGCCCGCAGAAGCGGCATGCACTGTGGTGCCCCACGCGACCAAGCCCGGAACCAGCGTAGCGGTGGTCACCGCGGCCGCTGAGTTCGTGCAACTTCCACCGACGGGGGCCGTGGCGAGGATCTTTATGACGATCGACGTCGGCACCGCCGGGGTGAGGGTATTGCTAATGAGATCGGCGCGCGCCGAAAGCGAGACGAGCCCGTTCGGCGTGACCGGGCACGAACAGCACGAAACAAGCTGCTCATCTGAAGAGAACGCGTAAACGTTCGCGCAGAGAGAGCCCGTGATGCTCGCGGCTATACCGGATTGCAGAGCTGCTCCGTTGGCTCCGGTGTTGGATATGTTGATGACGGAATCACCAAGATTCAGGTTTGAAGCATAACGAACCTGAAACGGGGTATCCGAAGTTGATTGCGCCTGGGCGAATGCCGCGGCGGCTGCACTGATTGCTAAAACGAACACACGCAACTGCATAACTGTGTTCCTCCGATAGCGAAGATACCATTGCGCTTTCGGATCAACAATCGCGATTAAGAGCTAGTTAACTGAGACACGCATGTTGAGTGTGTACCAATGGGTGTCAGGCATGTGCGTCGTCTGGCGGATGAGTCTAAGAAATGGTGCGGTTTGTACGATTACAGCTATAAATTAGCAGGACTCATGCCAAAAGACGTTTGACTTCGACGTCGCGTACCAATACACTCCAGAACTAACGGCATAAGCCGGGTCAGCCGGGCTCGCGCGACAACTGCCTCAAGTGATTAAAGAATCCCGGAGAGAAACCCGGGCAGTAGTAAGTACTGGGCGTAGAGCTGTGTAATGGTATCTGCCATTTACAGTCTTAAACGCTCTGCAACACTTTTTTTTCGGAGGACATATGAGATATATAAAGAGCGATTGGCTGTCCGGGCTAATTCCCGGACTTCCTTTAGCACCAAGAACTATAGCCTTCACAGTACTGGCTGTAGCATTTCTGGTGCCAGGCGGTGCCAGCGCCGGACTGATTGGTCCGGACCTTTCGGCCTTCGTGCTCTCAAACGATCAGGCCGACGGTACTGTTTTCATCACGGATCCCTTAGCATTCGTGCTGACGGGCGGGAACGATGGCAGCGGATTGCCTGGCACGGTAGTTTTTACCGGCTTTTCTACACAGGCTGGCAACCTCATATTTGACTGGAATTATCAGTCTGATGACATGTCACCGGGTTATGACAGCGCCGGCTATATCCTGAACGGAGCCTCGGTTCAACTGAGCGACACAGCTCCGGATCTTGGAAGGGTAATCCTCGCGCTCACCACAGGTGATCTATATGGGTTCTATGTCGGTACGCTCGACAACACGGGTGAGCCGGGCGTTCTGAGTGTGGAGTTCCTCGCTGCGCCGGAACCTGGAACACTCATGCTGATGGGTGGCCTCGGGGTGTTGTTGGCCTTGATCTGGACAGGCCGGCGTCTTCGTTTGCAAAGTGCGGCACTTGTCGCGCTCATTGTGCCTGCAGTCATACCCGCGCAAACCCAGAATCACTACCTCCCCTCCAGCATTACTGGTCAGCTGGTGCTGGGACAAACCGTGAACCTGACACCCTACCGAACGCAGTCTCGTCCGCAGTCGAACACACTGCGGGCGTTCGTAGCCGATGCCGTTACCCAGGTTTCGGCAGCCAGTAAGGTTGAGATAACCAGGCTACCCACCTTTCAACACCCGCCACTGTCAGCCCCGCCCTCTTCTCAGGCACGGCCAATGGCACGGGCGATGGCACCGGCGGCAACACGCGAGTTGACGCTGACTATGGCCATCAGTCAAGCCTCGACTACTGGTTTTCTCGCACTTACCCATTACGATCAACGGCTCGCTAACGGGGGCAATCAATTCAGCGTAGAGCCTCCTAATCCGGCCATAGCGGTTGCGGGTGGGTTTGTACTGGAGGGTGTTAACAACGCGATCCGCGTTTTCGATGCTAAGTCCGGATCTCCCCTGATTTCAACCGTCTCAAGCAATGAGTTATTCGGGGTGGCGCCGGCGATCGACCGCTCAAGTGGCGTCAACGGTGTTTACCCGACCGACATGCGTGTCTTTTACGATCAGGATCTCGGGCGGTGGGTTGTGCTGCAGCGCTCGCAGGACAACGACATCTTCGGCACGCCGCTCGACAGATCACATATCTACATGGCAGTCAGCCAGACCGCAGACCCAACCGCAGCATGGAATATTTACACAATGGATACAACAAATGGCTCCAACTTCGGTTGTCCATGCGTCCCGGATTTTCCTCAATTCGGGGCCGATCAATATGGGTGGTACATCAGTTCAAACGAGTACAATACGTCAACACTCCAATTCGTGGACGCCCAGATTTTCGCCATCTCGAAAATGTCGATGTCGTCGGGCGTAGCTACGCCGACGATATCTCGCTTTATTCTGCCGCAAGTCACCGGATTTGAATTCGCTATCCAGCCGGCATCTGTCCCCCCAGGCGCCAGCCAGTTCTTAGCTGCTGGCGGCGTCGAATACCTCCTCAGCAGCCAATCTACGTTTTCAAACGATAACAGACTGGCCATTTGGGCTATCTCAAATACAGCGTCGCTGCAGACGGCGAGCCCCAGCCTGCTGCTTACGCAGACATTTGTAACTACGCAGTCGTACTCATACCCGGATATCGCGGTTCAGAAGCCTGGCGACCTTCCCTACGGCTCGTCATTGTTTCCGCCTGGGCAACTCGAGTTCATCGACGGAGGCAGCGACAGCCGTATACTTTCGGCCGTTTACGCGGGGGGGCGAATCTTTACGACATTTCCAGTTCAGATTTCAGATGGAAACCGCAGCCAGGTTGGCGCGGCGTATATGATCCTGTCGCCCACATTCCGCAACGCGGTACTCAGCGGGGGGGTGGTTCGCCAGGGTTTTCTCGATGCGCCGGGGAACAATCACATCCTGCGCCCCGCAATCGCGGTGAACGCACAAGGGAAGGGCGCGATTGCCTTCACGCTGGTCGGGCCGGATTACTATCCATCCGCCGCCTATACGACCCTTGATGTGCTTTCGACCTCGGCCAATATTCAAATAGCAGCCGCCGGCTCGGCACCCGAAGATGGCTTCACCGGCTATCCTGGCGGCAGCTTCCCCGGGATCGCCCGCTGGGGAGATTATTCCGGAGCCGTGATTGGATCGGACAGCGCTGTCTGGATGGTGACGGAATATATACCTGATGCACCACGAACAACCCTGGCAAACTGGGGAACCTTCGTAGCCCGGTACGTGCCCTGAAATAAAGGAGAAAGAGTGGAGTGAGGCGACGCCGTTCGCCTCACTCCGCCCACCCTGAACATGGTGGAAACTATGAACGCCCCCCATAGTCCGACTTCGGAACTCGTCGCGACCTCTCGTTGCGGCCTGGTGCTGCTTGATGAAGCGTTGCATATCAGCGCTCTGGACTACGGCGCCCGCCTCATTCTGCCCGATTGTGGCGGCAGTTACGGTGAAACCAGCGGCTCGTCGCATCTGCCGAGGCCCCTCGCCGATTACCTGCAGACCAGAAGCTGGACGAGCATCTCAGGAAACTCAGTCAACATCCGCGGTAACAGGGCAGTTTATCGCTGCACCGTCTTTAAAATCGAACCGCAGACGCGAGGCTCTGGATCTCCAGCGCTGGCGGTCTACATTTGCCGGAACATCTCGCCGGAGGAGGCTATTGAGCACGTCGCGGCCATGTGCAAACTGACTGACCGTGAACTTGAGGTTCTTCGGGGAGTGTCGACCGGCCTCACCAGCAAAGAGATTGCCGCCGAGCTTGACATCAGCCCCAACACAGTCAAGTCCTACTTGCGGATTCTGATGGTCAAGATTGGCGTCACAACGCGTTCGGCCATCGTCGGTAAACTTCTCAAGCACGCGGCCGGCGGGGAGCTGTAAGCAACCCGACACTGCCAGGGTTGCGCTCCGAATAGCTGAAAGCAGGGATTGTCCAGGGGGATACAGTCCCTTTAGAATAGGCATTCATATGAACCAACCAACCCAGCAGCACGCCGGTCGAGATGTGTCTCGCTGCATCAGTAGCGGTACTGCGCGCGTCCCTTTCGTCCTTCTGCTGATGTCCGTACTGGCCGGTGCTGCCGGTTTGCCGTCTCACGAGACTCCCTTGCCTGCGGGTGTTAGCTGGTGCGACGATTCCATGATCTCCGGCCTCTGGACGCAGATCAACAACTTCCGCGCGAGTAACGGCCTTGCAGCCCTGCAACCCGATGTGACTGGATTCCGGGACGCAGACATCCGCGCGATCCAGTTCAGCGCCTATATGGCCACAAACAGTGTCGGCTCGCCGGGATTCAATCCACACTTGGGCTACGACACCACTGCGGCCGGGCTGGGCTACAACATCATCAGCGAGAACCTTGCTTATCTAACCAGCGATCCGGCTTATATCGTGTACGGTGTCTGGCAGGACCGGCTGCATCTGGCCGCTCTGCTGGCGCCCGACGCCAATGTCGGAGGTGTTTCGTGCGTGTTCAGCCTCGGCACTCCTTACTGGAGCTTCGAACCGGGCATTGCTAAGGGCGGTGTGACCGCACCACCGCCGCTACCAGCTCCCGCTCCGCCACCCACTCCGGCCCCGCCTCCCACTCCTGCCCCGCCCCCGGTTCCAACGCCGACCCCAGGTCCTGCACCTGCAGGCCTCGATTCGGAAGAAGCATCATTTCTGACGCTGATCAATAATTACCGTGCGCAAGGCGGAGCGGCACCTCTGCAGGTATCCGTCACTCTGGAATCGGCCAGTCGCTGGATGAGCAACGACATGGCTTCGAACAACTATGGAAGTCACACAGACAGCCTGGGACGGAACACGGGCGCCCGCCTCGCTGCCTTCTCATACCCATACTTCCCGTGGGGCGAAAACATCGCTGGCGGCATTGCGGATGCCCAGAGCGTATTCAACCAATGGGCCACTTTCTGTGATCCGGATGCAGCCGGGAAGTGCACTTACGCGCACCGCCTGAACATGATCAATCCGGCGTTCACCGTAATCGGTATTGCCCGCGCATACGGGCCGTCCTCCAGCTATGGCTGGTATTGGACTACGGATTTCGGCGGCGTGACGGATGCGACGGCGTCGTCGTCTGGGGGATCGGGCGCCGTCAGCCCCGTGGTGGGCTCGTTCGCCGCATCGCCCTCGTCGATAACGCCCGGACAGTACACAACGCTCTCGTGGAACGTGACGAACGCAAGCCAGATCGACATCGATAATGGCATCGGCACTGTGGCGGCTTCCGGATCGATTCTGGTAACTCCGGCTCGAACCACTACCTACAAGATCACGGCAAAGAACGGCGGCTTGTCGGTCTCGCAGTCAGTCACGGTCAATGTCACTGCTCCGGCCGGCGACAGACAGGCGCCTTCCGCACCCGTTCTGATTTCCGCAGCGGCGGGTACCAACGGCGTTCGGCTGCAGTGGGGCGCTAGTGCCGACAACGTCGGCGTTGTGTCTTACACCGTTCTGCGTAACCGCAGCGCCATCGCGACCGTTGCGGGGAATAGCCTCTCTTTCACCGACTCAACCGCTTCAGGTGGGGGCTCGTACTCCTACGTCGTTACAGCTTCCGACGCAGCAGGGAACACGTCTCTCTTGTCCAATGCCATTCAGGTGAACGTACCTGCTCCACCCACAAACGGGGGCTGCCCTGCTCCGGCGGTGGGCGCTTTCACGGGCTGTTACTATCCGAACACTACCTTATCCGGTGCGCCGCGCATTGTCCGTGTGGATCCCGCTTTGGACTTCAACTGGGGCAACGACTCACCGGATCCGAGTCTTTCGCCTCGGAACTTCTCGGCGAGATGGCAGGGCATTATCACGTTCGCCCCGGGCGATTACACCTTCACAGCGATCACCTCGGACGGTATGCGGATCTATATAGATGATGAGATCATTCTTGATCGCTGGCGCGATCAACCACCTTATATGTATCTGGTGAAGCGCTCCCTTTCAGCGGGCGCGCACAAGGTGGTCGTCGAGTATTACGAGGAGACCGGCGGCGCAGCGGCAAGCCTGACCTGGGAGAAGCGATAGGTTGCGCAGCGCCGCATTAGTTCGCGCGTACTAGTCAATACGCAGCCTTGTCCGCGTGAATGCAGAGAGACACAATCAGTTAACGAGCAGCAGCCAGTTTCTCGGGGTCCCGGTGCGCACCTCCGATGCGTCGGGGCTCGGCTGCTGCTCGTCCTCCGTGCAGGCGGACTAAGCCGATACTTTCTTCAGCGCCATCGCGTTCATGCAGTAGCGCAGCCCGCTCGGCGGTGGTCCATCGGGAAACACGTGCCCCAGATGCGCGTCGCAGGTATTACAGATGGTTTCCACGCGCTGCAGAAAGGCCGGGCCGTCGAAGCGGTAGGCCACTGCGTTATCCGCAATGGGCTCAGTAAAAGACGGCCAGCCGGTACCCGATTCGAACTTCTCCGAAGCATCGAAGAGAACGGTCTCGCAGCAGACGCAACCATAGATTCCGGGCTCAAACAGACTGCACATCTGCGAGCTGAAGGCGGGCTCGGTGCCGGCGGTGCGTGTGACACGGTATTCCTCGGCGCTCAGTTGCTGGCGCCACTCGGCATCCGTCTTTGTCACCCGGCGATCCGGCGCGGGATTGCCACCTTTCGAGAGCTTCAATACTTCAGGCCATTTGATTGTCATTGCTATTACCAATTATCCCTTCCCTGCTCTACCTCTTCCTGGCTCTACCTCTTCCTGGATCTACGTGGATTCCCATGGCTCCACATGCACGAGCACGTCCGCGACCCAGGGAATCTGATCGCAAATCTTGTTCCGCACCCGCTGGGCGATCTCATGCGACTGGCGGACGGTGATTGCCGGATCCACTTCGAGATGCAGATCCACGTGGTACTGCAGGCCCGTCTTGCGCGCAAAGCACTTCTCGACACCCTTTACGTCCGGTACACTCAACGCCTTCGCGCGTATGTCCGCCATGGCGGCATCGTCCGGCATGGTGTCGATCAGATGCAACGACGCCTGCTGCATGACCCGAATCGCCGTGGCGATCACGATGATGCCGACGGCGCACGCGCCATAGCTATCGGCGCGGGGGAAATCCAGCGGACGCCAGACCGTGAGCGAAAGAGCGCCCAGGGCAACGGTTCCCGACAGGATATCGATGGCATCGTTGGCGGCATCCGCCAGCAGCGACGAACTCCCCACGTCGCGGCCGTGCTGGTATTTGATGGCCACCAAACCCGACTTCGCGAAGATGGAAATCACCAGAGCAACGGCCGTCCATGCCGCGGGAAGCTGCGCACCCGCTCCGCTGGTGAACCCATGCCAGGCGATCAGGGCTCCGGCGACAAACAGGAAGAACCCCAGCAGCAGACCGGTCAGCGTTTCCAGACGGCCGTGACCGTAGGGGTGATTCTCATCGGCGGGGCGGGCCGCGAGGATGAGGCCCACCAGCACCAGACCCGACGCGATCACGTCGGCCCCGGATTCAAAGCCATCGGCCGTGACCGACGACGAATGGCCGCGCAGGCCCGCGATAATCTTCATGGCCGCGAGCAGGCCGCTGACGGCGATCCCGAGGATGGCGATGTGCCGTGCCCTGCGCATCTGTCAGCCCAACAGGCGGAGGACGAAGGCGCGGCTGGACTCGATCAGATCCCAGGCGCCGGGGCAGAAGGCCAGGTCGACCGTCCACCATTCCACGTTCTGCATGCTGAGCAGTTTCGGCGCAAGGCTCTTAAAATCGATCAGGCCCTCACCAAACGGACGGTGCCGGCTGGTCTCATCGTGATAGAGAGTGCCGTCGCTATCCACCAGATGTATAGCGCCCACGCGCCCCTGCAGCTTGTCGAGAAACGCCGGCACTCCACCCGGAAGCACATCCCGCTCACCGTGCTGGCGCGCCCCGACGACCGCGCACATGTATGCGTGCGCCGTATCGAACACGACGGAAAAATTCGGGTGCCGCACCTCCTGATGCATGCGAATCACCTCGCCCGGCTTATTGAAAGCAAAGCCCGGCTCGAACTCCCAGACCAGGCGGACGCCGGCGCTCTGGGCAATTTCGGCGCCCTCGGCCCACAGCCTCGCGATGCGATGGAACGCCTCCTCATAATCCCGGTTCCGGATCGACCCGGGCGCGACGC
>JBDUBZ010000067.1:0-12733 GCA_040003745.1 Terriglobia bacterium | reverse complement strand
CGATACGACGCTGCCAACGAGGAGATCGAGGTCGAATACCAACTTTCAAGCAAGGCGGCTGAGCCGGCATCCGCCCCCGATCTCTATGTAATCGGGCCGGGAACGTTCCGCCGGCCGCTGGAAGTCACCCGTGTGTCGCCGGGCACCTGGCGGGGCCGCGCCCACATCGGCGCTCTCGAGGGACTCTTTCGAATCCGCCCGTTAATTGAGAGCAGGGCGTTTCCCGAAGTGGGGCTCTATCGGCAGGAATCGGAACTGTCCGACTACGGCTCGAACGATACGCTTCTGAAGTCAATCGCGAAGGCTACGGGCGGCCGGTACAATCCCGCAGTCGGACTGCTGTTCGACTCCCGCGGGCAGTCGATCGAATCTTCGCTGCGCCTGTGGCCGGGGTTGCTTGGACTTGCTGTCTTGTTGAGTCTGGCCGAGCTTGTGCTGCGGAAATGGCGCGGTCTGCTCGAGAGCTTTCAGAGCCGCCGGACACCTCCCACGCGCCTTGCCGCTTGACACAAATGGTCAGGGTCAGATCGTCTTCAGAAAATCCACGTCCACATTGCCGCCGGAAATCACCACCCCAGCGCTCCGGATATCCGGCGGCAGTTTGCCAAACAGGACCGCAGCCGCCGCTACAGCGCCGCTCGGCTCGACCAGAACTTTCATTCGCTCCAGCAGAAACCGCATCGTGGCGCGAATCTCGTCCTCAGTCACCAGCAATATCTTCTCGACGTGCTTCTGAATAACCGGAAATGTCAGCTTTCCCGGCGAGGGCGCGCGCAGGCCGTCTGCAATAGTATCGGGCGCGGGAATTGTGATTCGCTCCCCTCGCGCAAAAGACTGAAAGGTATCGTTCGCCAATTCCGGCTCGACGCCGAAAATGCGGATATCGGGCAGCATTTCCTTCGCAATCGTTGAGCAACCCGCCAGCAGCCCGCCGCCGCCGATGCAAACCACGAGGGCTTCGACCTCTGGCGCTTCTTCGAGCAACTCCAAAGCTACGGTCCCCTGTCCGGCAATGATCATCGGGTGATCGAAGGGTGGCACCAGGACTCCACCGGTTTCTTCCAGCACCGCAGCCGCGATGGCCTCCCGGTTATCGCGAAAACGGTCATAAGTGATGACCCGTGCGCCGAGATCCCGCGTAGCTTCCATCTTCGAGCGGGGAGCATCTTCCGGCATGACAATGGTCGCCTTCACGCCAGCGTATTGCGCGGCAATGGCTGTGGCCTGAGCATGATTTCCAGAGGAAAATGCGACCACGCCGCGATCGAGGTCCTCAACGGGGGTCGATAAAACCAAGTTCGTCGCCCCGCGAATCTTGAACGCTCCGCCCCGCTGCAAGTTCTCGCATTTGAAGCGGACGCGAATGCCGGTGCGGTTGTCAACGCTCCGGGAAGACATGACCGGGGTACGCCGGGCAAGAACTGAAATTCGGTCCGCCGCCTCGCGGACCATTTGGGCAGTAATTTGATCGCCCACGGTCAGCGCGCGGTTTCGAATTCCATCCGGTGCTGGCGGTTGTGCCGGAGCCGATCCTGATACTCCTGATACAGCGTCCCGAAACCAGCCCAATAATAACCGCCCACGAACAGCAGCAAAAACGGCAGTGTGGCGTAATTTTCGGATGTGATCGCGAACCAGACCATGTAGAGAAAATAGGTCCCGCAGGCAAGCTCGAAATAAGGCAGCCATCCGCTGCGCCGTTTGTACTTCTTCACGGTCAGGCGCTTCTGCTGCGTGCCTTCAATTGCGTACTTGGGGGTTCGTACAAAACCGCTCTTCACGCCGAACAGCGCTTCGAGCACAGCGCGGGTGTTGATCAGCGTCAGTCCGACACCAACGGCCATCAGCATCGGCAGCAACAGAATAGAGCGCTTCCAGCTCTTTGGATGCAGCTCACGCTGCGCGATCACATAGAAGGCGGAAATCGACCAGAAGGACGCCACAATCAGCGGGAAATCGAGCAGCATCATTTCCCAGACGCCCATGTAAAACCGGACAATCATCACGGGAAGCATCAGCGCCGAAACCACCATCATCAGCGGATAAGAAATATTCGGAGTGAGATGAAGCACCGCCTCCGCCTTCACGCGGAACGGAATATCGGCCTTTGCGATCCCGGGCAACAGCTTCTTAGCGCATTGCGTGAGCCCCTTGGCCCATCGAAACTGCTGCACCTGGAAGCCGTGAATTTCGACAGGTAGTTCCGAGGGGCATTCCAGTCCCGGCAAGTACACGAATTTCCAGCCCTTCAGTTGGGCACGGTAGCTGAGATCGGAATCCTCCGTGAGCGTGTCATGCTGCCAGCCACCGGCATCTTCTATCATCGAAATCCGCAGAACCCCGGCGGTCCCGTTGAAGTTGAAGAAATAGCCGGCGCGGGAGCGGGCGCCATGTTCCAGAATGAAGTGGCCATCGAGCAGGATGGCCTCGACCTCGGTCAAAAAATTGAAGTCCTTATTGAGGTAGCTCCAGCGCGTCTGCACCACGCCCACTTGCGCGTCTGCGAAATGGTGAATGGTGCGGAGAAGAAAGTCCGGTGGGGGAATAAAGTCGGCATCAAACACGGCCACGAATTCGCCGGTAGCCGATTTCAGCCCTTCCTGCAGTGCCCCGGCTTTGTACCCGGCTCGGTTCGTCCGGTGCAGATACTCGATGGGGTACCCGATGTTCTTGTATCGCTCACAAAGAGCTTCGGCAAATTGATGGCTGTCGTCGGTCGAATCGTCGAGAACCTGAATCTGCAGCAATTCCCGTGGATATTCGATCTTGACGGTCTCGTCGATCAGGCGCTCCAGAACGTACCGCTCGTTATACAGCGGCAGCTGAATGGTGACGCGGGGAAGCTGCTCGAATTGCTTCGGCGGTTCCCCGGTTGCCTTCTTCCGGTGCTTGAAATAGGTGTGAATCGTATCGAAGCGGTGCAACCCATACACCGAGAGAATCGCCAGGATTCCGAAATACGGAATGAGCAGCGCCCAGTCGAACCAGGCAAGGCGGTGAATCCCGGCGAAGGTGTCGACCGCCAGCAGAGCCGGAAAAGATAGCGCGAACGGCATGGCCTGCAATTATTTTACCTCCCGCAACTTCTTTGCCGCTAACGGAGTTTAAATCAATAGGATCAGGGATTGACGAACCTCATGAAACACCGACTGCTTTTGGTTCTTTGCGTTACGTTTGCCGCGCTGTCATCCGGCTTATATGCGGCGAAAAAAGCGAAAACGGTACTGTCGACCCCGGCAATACCGCAGATGACAAGTGACCAAAAGGCGCTCCACGCCCTCAACCGGCTGACCTTCGGGTCACGGCCGGGCGATCTCGAGGAAGTGCGACGGCTGGGCCTCGACAACTGGATTGATCGGCAACTCCATCCCGACTCCATTGCGGAAAACCCCGTCCTCGAAGCGAAACTTCAGCCGCTGGACACGCTCCGCATGGATGCCAAAGAGCTGATCCGGCACTATCCTCCGCCTCAAATTATCAAGGCGATGGTCGAAAAGCGTCAGCCCCTGCCCACCGATCCCGAGACGCGCTTCATGGTCCAGAAGATGATCGCGCGCTATGAACGGAAGCAGAAGGGCGGAATCGATGCGCGAACGGATCTCGATCCGAAGGTCTCGATGGATTCACTTTCCCTGACGCTGGAACAAAAGCAGGCGTTGAGGGCTGGCACACCGGCGGACAAAATTGCCGCCCTGGCCGCTATGCCTGAGGATCTGCAGTGGGATGTGCTTGACGCCATGCCGAATGGCGCCCGGCTCCAGCTCTACAAATTCGCGCCCACCGATCTGCGTCGCAGAATCCAGATTTTCACCGGCCCGTACCAGGTGGTGAATCAGGATTTGATGACGGGCAAGCTGCTGGGAGCAATCTACAGCAATCGGCAGCTCGAACAGGTCCTTACGGATTTCTGGTTCAACCACTTCAATATCGATATCGACAAAGGCGCCGACAAATACCTGGTCACAGGGTATGAGCGCGATGTCATCCGTCCCAATGTCCTCGGTAAGTTTCAGGACCTGCTGCTGGCGACTGCGAAGAGCCCTGCCATGTTGTTCTATCTCGATAACTGGCAGTCCGTCGGACCCGATTTCAAGGGACGGGGCCCAGCCCAGAAACGCAAGCAGGGGCTCAACGAAAACTATGGCCGCGAACTCATGGAACTCCATACCCTGGGTGTCGACGGCGGCTACACGCAGCACGATGTCACTGAGGTGGCTCGCTGCTTCACTGGCTGGACAATCTTGCAACCGCAGATGGGCGGAGAGTTTTCCTTCAACCCGCGCCAGCATGACGACGCCGAAAAGCAGGTGCTGGGCATCACAATTCCCGCCGGCGGCGGTATGAGCGACGGCCTGAAAGTTATCGAGATTCTCGCGCATTCTCCCGCCACGGCCCACTTCATTTCAAAAAGTCTCGCGGTGCGGTTCGTATCCGACGACCCGCCGGAAACGCTCGTTCGGAAAATGGCCGATACATTCATCTCGACTGACGGAGATCTCCGCCAGGTCATGCACGCGATGATTGCCGCGCCCGAGTTCTGGGATCCGGTCAACTTCCGCTCCAAGGTGAAATCGCCGCTTGAAATGGTGGCCGGTGCGGTCCGCGCTGTGAATGGCGATGTTGATTTTACCTCCGCCATGAACAATCTCATGACGCAGCTCGGTGAGCCCCTGTACCGCAAGCTCGAGCCGACGGGATATTCCAATCACAGCACGGACTGGTTGAATTCCGCGTCATTACTCGCCCGCATGAACTTTGCGCTCGCGCTCACCCAGGGGAAAATCAACGGCGTCAAAGTCGACCAGTCGCAGTTTGCGGGAGATACCCTGCAGGTAGAGCGCCGCATACTTATGACGGATCCCACTGCAGATGCTCAAAACGCCATTGACACAGGTATGAAGGACCAGCAGGCGAAGAGGCCTGCCGGTCCCCTGGTCGCTGGCTTGACGCTGGGTTCGCCAGATTTCCAGCGCAGGTAGTTTGAACGTCAATTAAGAGGCAGACAGATGGCACTTTCACGCAGAATATTTCTCCGCAACTCGGCGTTCGCAATGGTTGGCGTCGGTTCCGCTCCGCTCTGGCTTCAGAAGGCGGCCCTCGCCGACGACGCTCCCGGCCGTCGTAAAAAGGTTCTCGTCACGATTTTCCAGCGCGGTGCGGCCGACGGACTGAACATCGTGGTCCCTCATGGCGAACAGCAATATTACGACCTCCGTCCCACCATTGCGATTCCCCGGCCCGCAGGCAGCGTGGCTGGCGAATCCGTAATCGACCTCGATGGCTTTTTCGGATTGCACCCCTCCCTTGCGCCGCTCAAGCCCCTCTGGGACAAACAGCAGTTGGCGATCGTGCATGCCGCCGGTTCACCCGATCCGACGCGATCTCACTTCGACGCGCAGGACTACATGGAGTCCGGCACTCCGGGCCTTAAGGCGACCAGCGATGGCTGGCTGAATCGGGCGCTTCCGGCGGAGACTGGCAAAGTCTCGCCCGTCCGGGCAGTGAGTCTGGGACCAACTCTGCCGCGCAGCCTTCGCGGTGCCAATAACGCGGTCGCTGTCGAGAGCCTCGGCAATTTTAATGTCAAGGATGCGGCGGCGGCCTCCGTCCTGCAGTCGATGTATCGGGGTTCCCAGGACAAGATTCTGGGTGGCACAGGGCGCGAGACGTTCGATGCGGTATCGTTGCTTCAATCGCTGCAAAAAACACCCTATCAGCCTGCCGCCGGGGCGAATTATCCGCCCGGCCGCTTCGGCGAAAGCATGCGTCAAATCGCTCAGCTCATCAAGGCGGATATTGGCGTGGAAGTCGCGTTCGCCGACCTGGGCGGCTGGGACCACCACGTAAATGAGGTAGGGCCGAAGGCGTCGGTTGGCCAGCTTGCCGCCCGCCTGGGCGAATTCGGCGCCTCGCTGGCTGCGTTTTGTCAGGATCTCGGCGACCGTATGCAGGACGTAGTCGTCGTGACAATGTCCGAGTTTGGCCGCACCGCCAAAGAGAACGGCAATCGTGGCACTGATCACGGGCACGCCAATGCCATGTTTGTGATGGGCGGACCCGTTCAGGGAGGCAAGGTTTACGGCCAATGGCCGGGCCTCGCGCCCGAGCAGCTCTACGAGCAGCGCGACCTCGCCCTGACCACCGATTTCCGGGATGTTCTCAGCGAGGCGGTTTACCAGCACCTCGGAAATCGCTCTATGACGCCCGTGTTCCCGAACTACGCTGCCTCCCCCTCGAAGTTCCGAGGGGTGTTAAAAGCCTGAAACATTATGA
Organism: Terriglobia bacterium; assembly: GCA_040003745.1. GTDB lineage: Bacteria > Acidobacteriota > Terriglobia > Bryobacterales > Bryobacteraceae > BOG-234. Next base: position 6,460 of record JBDUBZ010000067.1, on the reverse strand, counting down.
TTTCCTTAATTTGGCACGGGAAGTGCTACTTTCGAGGCCATGAGGTCTCATATTACTTCTTTTATCGTGGCGGCGGCCTTCGTTAGTTCCGCAGCCACCGCTCAGACTTTCCCTCGTCGCGCGGATCTTCGCGGCGGCGGTAACGGTAACTCGGGAAAATGCACAGTTGAGGTGGTGGTGGATGGGTCTGCCCAGGTTGAGATCCGTGGTGACAGCGGAATTCTGCGCAATCTCCAGGGCCAGCCCCCTCAATGGCGCAGATTCGTCTGCACCAGCCCACTCCCCGCCAATCCGGTCGATTTTCGCTTTAGTGGAGTTGACGGCCGTGGCCGCCAGGAGTTGGTTCGCGATCCCCGTCAGGGTGGCGCCGCCGTCATCGAAATCAATGACCCCGACAACGGTTCCGAGGGTTACACGTTCGATATCACGTGGGGCGGTAACGACCGCGGGCCGCTCTCGAATCAATACCCCCCAAGCCGTCCGGGGCAAGGCCAGTATGGTGGTGGTGACCGGCGCTTTACAGCCGATCAGGCGGTTCAACTTTGCCAGACCTCGGTTCGGCAGCAGGCCGCCGACCGGTATCGGACCAATGATATTCGTTTCCGGCAGACTAACATTGACGATCAGCCGGGCCGCAATGATTGGGTAGTGGGCACGCTCGAAGCACGCCGCCCCGGTCGCGCCGACCAGATTGCTAAATTCTCCTGCTCGGTGGATTTCGCCAGCGGCCGGGTTCGTTCCGCCGACATTCAGCCTTTTTATGCCGAAGGCCGGGGTCCGGATATGACCGGCCCGAATGGGCGCGGTCCCGGATTCGGTGGCCAGGCGCGCATGAAGGCGGCGGCTATTCAGAACTGCCAGCGCGCCGTTCAGGACAAGACTGCCCGCGATGGCTATGGCCGGATCGATTTCGGAAATGTGAGCTTTGACGATCGCCCTGGCCGCAACGATTGGGTTCTTGGCGATTTTCGAGCCGTCGGCCGGTACGGTCCCGAATCCATGCGCTTTTCCTGTTCTGTCGACCTGCGGGATGGGGATGTCAAATCCCTCGACATCACGACCCGTCAATAACGTTCTGCCGCAGCGGAGCGCAATAGGGAACGGCGAGCCGCAGTAAGTCTTTGTATTCGCCGGCGGCATCGGGCTGATTGTTTCGTTTTGAGTGCAGGGCCAGAGCCCACGCACACATTCCAGGCATCAGCCCTTGTTGTTTGCGGGCTGTGCGGTCGAGCCGGGCAATTGTTTCCGGGCTTGCATTCCCTTCCGCGATCAGGTGGATGATGTCGTCTATCAACTGCAATCCTCCGCCTGGTGTTTTTTCCAGCTCCCGGGCTTCCCGCGCCAATTGCAAAGCTTTGGGGTAGTCCGTCTCTTCCAGCAGCGCGAGGGTGCTGAGCGCATATAGCCGGTGGCCGCGATACATCGCGGTCGTCTCGTTCCAGTTGACCCGGTCCAGTTCCTCCCGCGCCCGATCAAACTGCCCAAAGAAAGTGGCCGCCATCGCCGACAGGTAGGCTGCGGCGGCATCGGCATGCGGAATTCGGCGCACGCTGCGGTGGTAATGCGCGATGATGCGGTCGGGCGTTCGATCTCGCAGCAGAACTCGAACTCGAAAATGTCCCAGCCAGATCCCGAGGCCGCAAATGGCGATCGTGGTAAAAACAATCGGCAGAACGATAAGATTGCCGGTTCGAACATTGCCAATCACGCCCGCAAGAATGATGGCGAAAAACAGGCCGGCCACAACCACGACGCTGAACAGATTGCGTTTTGCGGTCATCTATGCGCCGTGCAGGCCCAGCCGCGCAAGCACGCGCCGCACCTTCTTCGGTGAAATCGAGAGTCTCCTTGCCACTCTTGCAACTTTCCGCCCTTCATGGTCCCAGATCTTTGGAATGATCAAATCTGCAAAATCCTCCGTCAACTGCTGAAAAGTACGCTCACCAACAACTCCCTGCGACCACGCGTGCAGAGTCCCATCCAGATTGCCGCCGTGAACCACCTTGTTCTTGAGCGTCTGCAAGTCTTCCCAGATATGATCCTGTACTTCATTCCGGAGCAGCAGTCCCGCCTGTTCGCTGATCTCCCGGGCCGCGTCGGGAGTTCCCGACGAAGTATTGCAAATCGTAAGTCCCTGCCAGATCAGCGCGCGCGCAAGCAGCCGGCGATTTTCAGTTCGCCGCGCCATTTCCACAGCTTCACGAGCGGATTCAAGGGCCAGATGCGCCACCCAGGCGGGATCTTCAATTCCTTCCTCGAGCTTGGTGTTTTCCACCATGCATTCAAGCAGCCGGGCGCGCGCCATCAAAATGTAGTCCTTCTTCACTTCGCCCAATGTGTAAGCCTGCCGCGCTTCCTCATCCGCGCTGTGCAGATCCCCGCTATCCAGATGAAGATGTCCCCGATTCACACAAACCGTACCGGCGCCCCGGTGATGCGAGTGGATTTTATAGATCTCCGACGCGCGGTCCAGATGAGCGAGCGCCTGCTCGCGCATCGCTTCGTAGGCCTTACGAAGGTCGGGCTCGCTGCGCCGTCGCTGGGCGGCATCGGCGTCGATCTTTTTACGCAGCTGCAAAGCCATCAGCCGCTCCACATAGCCCATATTGGCGAGTGATCGGGCCAGATTTCTGTGCTCCGGATCGCGCTTGCTGTATTCCTCGATCGACTGTCCAAAATGCCGGAGCGCCAGGTCGTAGCGGCCTTCGCGCCGGTACATACGGCCGTAGCTCGACTGGATATTGCCCCTCGTAATGAAATCGTCGGTCTGGCGCAGCACGGCATCCGCTTCCGACAGCAGCTTCAGCGCGTCTTTGGTGCGGCCTTTCTGAAACAACAGCCAGCTTTCAGCGACGCGCATGGCCGCCGCCATAGGTTCCATTCCGGCTTCAAGAGCGAGCTTGCAGCCTTCTGCGGCGTGGGTAAGCGCGCGGTCGTATTCGCCATTCTTGCGATGGCAGCGGGACGACCAGAAATGGGACAACGCGAGCAGTCGCAAATCGGGAATCTCCGTGCCAAGCAGAAGGATCAGATCGAAATTGGCCAGGGCCCGTTCAATGTTCTCCTCGTGGACCCAGACCACGCCCTCGGCCATCAGGACATGCACAAAATCGATCAGCCCGAGCCGCTCGCGCCCACCCCGGGGAAACCCGTTCAAGCCCTCCTGGACCGCATCAACATCCCGCCAGCCCGCATCCACCCATTGCGCCAGATAGCAAAGCAACTGAGCCGCATCCGCATCCTGAGGATCGAATTTGTAGTCGTTCAGGCGGGCCGTCCCGCTGCCGATTCGGCGCATGCCGAGATCGTGCCGTAGCCCGTCAACCAGGTCGTGGGCGACCAAAGGAACCATGTGGGTTTCAGCGTACCAGAAAGCCGTCCGTAATGGACCACTCGCAACCCTGAAAAACGTTCAATGACACCGGGCCATTTCAAATCCGCTCACGATGTCGGGGGTCGCGGCCATCTCAGTCCGGATCGCCGCGAGAGTCCCACGATCTACCTCTTTCCGGTGCGACGTCCTGGACAGATCCCATATTTCCCGCGCGAATTCCCCAGTCGGATAATGATGTAGTCAATAGCGGCGCGCGATCTCTCTCGTCGACTATCCACGGATAAAAATACCGCGATCTGCCACTGAACGTCGCGGCGGGGAGGCTTCCCAAAAACCGGCGCTTGCGAAGGAAAATAGACGGATTAAGCGCCGACGATTTAGACTAAGCGCCGACGGGCGCAGCGCTGGTGGCGCGTGTCGCGTTACGGCTTGAGCCGCGCCCAATGCCCGTGTATTCAAAGCCCGCAAGCCGCGCTTTGTGGGGCTGGAAAAGATTGCGCCCGTCGATCAGCACGGGGCTGTTCATGCGGCTGGCGAGATCTTTGAGATTGAGCGTTCCGAATTCCGGCCACTCCGTAACGATTACAAGAGCGTCGGCGTGTTCGGCCGCCGAAAGCGCATCGTTGCAGTAGCAGATTCGCAGGTTCGGGTGTTGATCGCGGCAGGCATCCATGGCGATCGGATCGAACGCCCTGACGCGTGCTCCCATCTGAATCAGTTTTTCCGCAATCTGCAGGCTGGGCGCATCGCGAAGATCGTCCGTGTTGGGCTTGAACGCCAGGCCCAGCAGCGCGATGGTTCGGCCCTTGAGAATGTAAAGCTTTTCCTGCAGCTTTTGAATGACCACCTGGCGCTGCAGACGGTTGACCGCGAGAGACGCTTCGAGCAACCGGGCCTGATACCCATACTCACCCGCTGTGTGCAACAGCGAAGTTATGTCTTTTCCGAAGCAACTGCCGCCCCATCCGATACCGGCGTTCAGGAATCCCATACCGATCCGCGCGTCGAGCCCGATACCGGTCATCACTTCCGTGACCTCCGCGCCCACCCGCTCGCAGATATTGGAAATTTCGTTCGAGAATCCGATCTTCATCGCGAGAAACGCGTTGGCCGAATACTTGATCATTTCGGCGCTTGTGAGTGAAGTGGTGACCACTGGAACCTGTCTCTCAGACGGCCGCGGGGCGAACGATGGATCCGGGAACTTTTGCTCCATCAGCGGTTGATAGAGCTTCCGCAGGATGTCAATCGTGCTTTCTTCTTCCGCGCCCAGGACAATGCGGTCGGGATAGAGAGAATCGTGAATAGCGGAACCCTCCCGCAGAAATTCGGGATTGCTGGCCACACCGAAGCGCACGGAATCCACCATCTCCGGGTTGGTCTCGAGCACGCCATCGCGCACGAGGGCTCCCACCAGATTTCCCGAACCCACAGGTACGGTCGACTTGTTTACGACAACGCGAAATTTTGTCGAATCCATGGCGCCGCCAATGCTGCGCGCGGCGCTTTCCAGATAAGCCAGATTCGATTCGCCCGAAGGCAGCGGCGGAGTCCCGACCGCGATAAAGATAACGTCGCTTTCCTGCACCGGCACTTTCAGGTCGGTTTGGAAATCCAGGCCGCCACGCGAGGCGGCAAGAGCCATCAATTCTTCGAGTCCCGGCTCATAAATGGGAGTCTGCCCCATTCTGAGCTTCTCGATTTTTGAGCTGTCCGTGTCAACGCACGTTACTTTATGACCAAGGTAAGCCAGGCAGGCTCCCGTGACGGTACCAACGTACCCAGTTCCGATAACAGTTACTCTCATGATGAAACTTTCAGAATACCGCGAGACGTTATCCAGTTGAGAATTACAGATGTCGGGCCGCTGGGTATGCGGCCTCGGGCGATCCGGAGAGGTGAAGGGAACTCGCGAACTCGTGAGTCCGCCTTACATCATCGTGTACCGTTACACCGATTTACAGGACTGGCGTTCGCGACTGCCCGCAGGCAGCTTCGCTCGATCCGGAACTCCGTTTTCCACCCCGGTGGTATTCTGGACTTGCGAAAAAGGGGCGCGCCATGGATCTGAATCTGGAGACTCTGAAAGGCGAAATTCTTGACTACCTGGGTGCGTCGGAGTTCGCTCTTTTCCACGGCCATTCGGGCGGTCTCGACGGTATGTCCGTAATTAGCTGGGATTCCGAGCGATTCCCCGATTACCGGATGTTCCTCGACACTGCGCGCAAAGCCGGTCAGAAGCTGATCGTATTCGCTTCCCGTCAGCTCGAAGAAGAGGAAGTCGATGAAGCGATGGAAGAGCTTGAAGACGCCGAGACCACCCGCGAAGAGCAGCGCGAATTCGAAACCCGCATTCGCGAAGCCCGCCGGCACGTCGGCTCCACCTGCGCCCTGGAACTAGCCTTCGATCACAGCTCACACCTCTACGTTTACGAATTGCAGCCGGACTGGTACGAAGAGTTTCTCGAGACGTGCGAAGAACTCGCCGCCATGATTCCAACCGGCGACAGCGTGGAAGGTGACAGTCACGACGGTCTCGGCGGCTTCTACTCAAACAACTAAGCGCTGGATTTTTCCCGATCCATCGGAAACGTTGGGCGTGACCTCGCTCGCGTGCGAACTGGGCCTGCCTGTGGCTGCTGCCGCGATCTTGTGGCGTCGCCAGTACCGGGATGCGGCCGCAGCCACGCACTTCCTGAATCCCCGCATTGAAGACCTGCACGATCCCTTTCTCCTGCGGGATATGGACCGCTCAGTGGAGCGGATCCGCCGCGCCATCGCGGACCATGAGCGGATCGAGATTCACGGCGATTACGACGTGGATGGCGTTACCTCCACGGTGGTCCTGGTTAAGGCGTTCGAAATGGCGGGGGCAAAGGCTGGGTGGCACATCCCGCATCGATTGCAGGATGGCTACGGCATGCAGGTCGCCGCGGTCGAAGACGCGTCCGCCCGTGGCGTTCGGCTGATCGTGAGCGTCGATAACGGCATTCGTGCCGGAGCAGCCATCGTCCGCGCGGCCGAACTGGGAATCGATGTGATCGTGACCGATCACCATCTGCCGGAAATCGAGTTGCCCCCGGCGTACGCGATCGTTAATCCCAGCCGGCCCGATTGCGGCTATCC
>JBDUBZ010000377.1:0-3770 GCA_040003745.1 Terriglobia bacterium | reverse complement strand
TCGCCATCAGGCCGGGCATTTCCTTTTCGGCGATGGTGATCTCTTTGCGGCCCCAGTCGGCCAGTTTCATGTCTGCGACTTTATAGTCGGTTGTAATTTGCGGAAGGGTAGCTGTGCTCAACGATTTGCTCCTGATATCAATGAATCCTGATATGTTGATATATTAACATCCAGGGGCGCGCCCATGTCAATCCTGAAATCTCTGCGAATGATTGCCGATCCGAGCCGCCTGCGTCTGCTGCTGCTGCTCGAGCGTGAAGAATTGACTGTGGCGGAATTGCAGGAAATTCTCGGCATGGGACAAAGCCGGATCTCCACACATCTATCCCAGTTGAAACAAGTGGGGCTTGTCGAGGACCGCAAGCAGGGGAAAAACAGCCTCTACAAGCTCAAAGACAGGCAATTGATCGACGTGCTGAAGGCCGCCGCCGACGAAACGCCCGAGACTTTGGACGACACGCGCGCGCTGCAACTGGTTCTCGATAAGCGGCGTGACAAAGTGCGCGGGTATTTCGACGAGCTGGCTGGAAAATTCGGACGCCATTACGTCCCGGGGCGCTCGTGGAAAGGGCTGGCGGAAATGCTGCTGCAGTTGATGCCGCCCATGACCATCGCCGACCTCGGAGCGGGCGAAGGAACATTTTCGCAACTGCTGGCCCAGCGCGCGCTGCGGGTGATTGCGGTGGACAATTCGCCCAAAATGGTGGAATTCGGAGCCGATCTGGCGGTGCAGAACGGCATTGCTAACCTGGAGTACCGGCTGGGAGATCTGGAATCCCCTCCCATTGAGGAAGCGACCATTGACCTCGCATTCTTCAGCCAAAGCCTGCATCATGCGCTGCACCCGGCAGTTGCGGTCCAGGCCGCTCATCGTTTGCTGAAGCCGGGGGGGCGAATCGTGATTCTGGATCTTAAAAGGCACGCCTTCGAGCAGGCTCGGGAGCTCTACGCGGACACTTGGCTCGGATTTTCAGAAGTGGAACTGAGAGGCTTTCTGCAGAGCGCCGGATTTGATAACGTGCAGAGCTGGATTGTGGACCGCGAAAGTCAAAGTCCGCTGCTGGAGACAATTCTGGCGCTGGGCGTTAAGATGGCGGGTTAAGTTCACAGGTACGGACGCGGCAAATTCCACGTGCGTCTTCGCTAATTCGAATCTGATGTCGAGCCCGCCAAGCTGCCCGGTAGGCGGTGCGCCACAGTCGGCTTCCAGACTTCGGACACGATAAGCCCGGCACGTTCTGTCTCCCGCTCAATCCGCTGCATGCCGGATTCCCTCATGAGGTTCCCGATCGGAGGCAGTGTCCGGGTGCGGAGCCCGGTGGTGGCACGGAAGAATCGGTACATCGTCCAGATCCAGAGTTGAGCGTGCAAACGGCGCCAACCAGCTGGCGGAATCGCAAATTCGCCGATCAGCCAGATTCCGTCCGGCCTGAGCGTGTTGGCGAGCCGGCGTATCACGCGCCGAGCATCGTCTTCGTTGAAGCAATCGATAAAGAAATGCGTCACGATGGCATCGAAACGAGCGGCGGGAAAGTCCATTTCGCGCGCGTCTTTGCAGTGGAAGGTGACCCGATCCGAGCCGTGGATGCCTTTCCGGGCGAGAGCTATCATTTCCGGGCTGAGTTCGACAACGTCGAAATGGGCTGACCGAGCCAGAGTGAGAAGGCGGGCCAGCGTGCGTCCGTCGCCTTCGCCGAGGATGAGCACGCGACGGGCGGCGACCAGTCCTGAGAGAAATGCGAAGCGCCGGTTTTCGAGTGCGCGCCCGAAAGCGGCGTACTCGATCCAGCGATACCACCGCGCCATTCGCCCGATTTTCATCTGAACAGCAACGGAGTGAGCAGCAGCGCATCCGCGAGGACGCAACGGGCGTCGCGGGAGATCTTTCGACCCCAGCGAGCGAGTGCGAGGAGACCGGCTGCGCTGAAAATGATCGCGGTAAACCAGGTGCAGCCCTGAACTCCTGCAACACATGCGGCGAGGAAGAGCACCCAGATCCATCTCCGGGAAATATTGAGGCGGCGGGGTATCGTCTGGTGACTCCAGCGACCGATCATCTTCAGGTTCCCCACGCACAGTGCGCAGAACGCCGCAGCGGGCCAGCCAAGTTGCCGGACAGGGTGACTGGCGCCGGTCCACGCGATGAGGAAGGTGCCTGCCGTGAACAAAACTGCCGCCAATGGTCTCTTCCACGACGCGGCGCCCCACCCGGTAAATGGAAATGCTCCGAGATATACGGCGACGCCGGCCGTCACGAAGAGTCCGTTATCGAAAACAGCGGGCCGGAGCCAAAGGCGCGTAACGAGAACATCGATAACCGCTACGACGAAGAGCAGGGACCGGACGAAGGCGCGATGCCGGCGGCAGAACTGGTGCCGGATGGACTCAGCGGCGGACGCGGGCTGGCGAACGTCAAGCAGGCGGTCGGCAAGATAAATGGCCCAGACGGTGAGTCCCAGTGTGCAACGGCCTGTGGCAGGGAGGACGGTGGGATAGCAGCGGGCGAGGAAATCCTGCCAGACGAGAGCGATGAGAGGCGCGTCGAGGCTGAGTAAGCCGAACCACAGCCATGCGGGCGGTCGCGCGCGCGTTTGCATCCATTACCAAGTTACGAAAATGACCGGCGTTGCCGGGTGGGACATTATTCAATTTCGGGTTTGATAGTCCCGTGCTACCGATGGACATTGACGCTCAACACTCGTTTTCATCTTGGAAATCCGAACGCCACCAGGGCTGAATGGTCTTCCCGGAACGTTTGTTTCCAACGTATCCCACGGCATGACGCCGTTTGGCTTCGCCTTCGGCGGAGCCGCCAATGCCGGTGCGGTGTCATCGTACATCGTGCGCGACAATGGAACGCCGACGCTCGAAACCGGCTCGGTCCCGACGCATCAGACGGCGGCTTGCTGGGTTGTCGTGACTCCGTACGGGCGGTTCGCCTACACCATCAGCACGGCAGCTGCTCCGTAACCGGCTTTCGGGGTGGGAGCCCATGGCGGGTTGCCGGGACTGAAGGCTGATGGCCTCACCGGCCTGACCTCCGCGAGCCCCATCGATGCTTTCTTCAACAACGACGGGCAGTTTTTCTATGTCCTGGCAGCTACCGGCATCTCCGAATTCCGAGTCGAGCCCGATGGGAGCCTCTGGTCTATTGGGTTGGCGCCGTTTCCATTAGGGTCCGTTGGACTGGCCGCTCGGACGCTGAGCCGTTAACGATCAAAACGAACTTATCGCTCTTCACCGCGGTTTCATACTCGACAACGCTATCTTCGGAATGCCGATACTGAGCAAAGCAGCACTGAGCGCGCAAGCGCGCTCACTCCGCCCACCACCGCGGCGGCGCGCAATTTCGATGGCTCGGGATCGCAAGTGCTCAACCCGCTCGCTATCGCAGTGACCGGCGGAATCGTAGTCTCGATGTTTGTGTCCCTGATAATTACCCCAGCGGTGCAGTATTATTTGACAGGCGCAGAGTGACCGAAGGATTTCCACATTGCTGAAATCGCTCGCAGTGGAGCGGCGACCAACGGAGGGAGGAGTATGTTGTCTCAAAGGCCGCACTTAGCTCCAAATGGCGCAGCGGTGCTTACAAAGGCGCTGACGCTGGCTATTCTTCTGGTTCAATTCCCGGGCGCCGCCATTTCTTCTCAGCTCGACGCTCAAACGATCATCCAGCGGTCAGTTGCCGCAAATCAAACCGACTGGGATGCCGCTCCCGGGTATTCGTTTCAGGAGACCGACCGGGACGCCCACGGTTCGAAAACGTACCA
>JBDUBZ010000376.1:0-3792 GCA_040003745.1 Terriglobia bacterium | reverse complement strand
ACCGACCAGCGGCTGGGCTCGAAAAATTCAAACAGACCGGCGTAGAGCCAGGTCTTGAGCGCTCCCGTGTAGCTCATCACCATGAGCGGGATCTTGTGTGCGCCCCACTGCAGGTTGTAAAAGGCCGCGTCCGGGTAATAAAGAGGACCGGCGAAGAAAAGCTCGTCGTTCTGCAGGCCGGGGCCTGGAATCAGCAACAATCCCGCAAAGAAAAACCAAAGGATGGAGACCGAGGGAATCAGCCACGCTGGAAAGGGTCTCTTCATGCCTTATGCCTTAACATCGAAGTTTAATGTATTCATCATGCTGACAGCCCCTAATCTGATTGGCCTCGGCTGGCTGGTTCATGGTTTCGGCGGCCGGGACACTGTGTATCCTCCAGGGATTCACACCGTGAAACAAATCCACTCGGCGATAGTTCTGGAAGCTCCCGACAGCCACGAAGGGGACGCCCTGATCTCCCGTGAGCCCGGGCGTCTGATCGGCGTAAAGACCGCCGACTGCGTGCCTATTCTCCTCGCGTGTCCCACCACTCATGCGGTCGCGGCCATCCACGCCGGCTGGCGCGGAACCGCCCAAAACATCGTCGCGGCCGCAGTGGCGGGATTACGATATCGCTACGGAACGGCGCCGGAAGATTTGCACGCAGCCATCGGGCCGTCGATCGGCAGGTGCTGCTATGAAGTCAGTTCCGATGTGGCGCACCGTTTTGCCCCCTGGGTGACCGAAACGGACCATCTGGACCTGCCAGCTATTAACCAGATCCAACTGGAAAATGCGGGCGTCCGCTCCCTCTGGAAAGCCGATGAGTGTACCTTTTGCCGGGCCGACCGGTATTATTCGTTCCGGCGGGACAAAGAACAGGCGGGGCGAATGCTTTCTTTCATCGGTGCGACCGCTTAGCTCGTTTTCAGGATCAGACCCCGGGCCCAGGGCTCCCACATAATTCCAAACGCGGGGTAATCCTCCGCCATGGCGATCGAGGTGAAGCCGGCAGCGCTGCAGTTCGCCAGCATATCCTCCTTTGAAAAGACCCTCATTTCGAGTGTGTTCCCGGGGCCTCCGTGGAAGCAAAGTTCCCCGAAGGTCTCGAGAAATCCGTCCGCCGTGCGATTCACAAGTACGTGACCGGCCTGCAATTGCACCAACTTCCAGTCGTGCAGGCGCGGAAAGTGCTCAAGGGTAGAGCCCTCGGATTCCCAGGGAACGGAGAAAATCGCGACGGCGCCGGGTTTCAGGAGCCGGGCCAGGTTGTTGAAGGCGCTCTGCACCGGAAGCACGACATGTTCGAAAACTTCGCTCGAAATGACAAAATCGAACGCCCCCTGGTACCCGGCGGGCAGGTGCGCTGTGATGTCGAAATGCGGCGCCTGGCCGTAGCAAGTGTTCTGGTAAGAGAAGCGCTTTTCAAGGATCGCCGAGATCGAAAGAGGGTCGCTCAACCCCAGGCCACGAATTTTGGAACGCTTCGGAAAGTCGGGAAGCGGCATACTGCATCCGAACAGCTCCACCGAGAGAGCGTGAATGAGCCAGCGCATCCTGACGTTGGAACCACAGGACTTGCAACTCGGAACTTCGCGATGGAGCGATTCCGCGACACACCGTGAATTGCAAATATTGCACTTAAAGTTATTCACGGCAGGGAAGTTGCGGCCAATCGGAGCGCGCAGAAAACACGTTGGGCGGACCCTCTTTCGAAGGTCCGCCCCTTTTCAACGCGTCAGACGGTGATCCGGCGTTTTTACGCGGCGCTCGCGAAGATCGGGTCGGGTGTTTCAACGACTTCGATCTCGTGGCGGTCCACCTGTTCCTGGCACTTAATGCAGTAAGCGGCCCACGGCACTGCGTTCACGCGCTTCGGCGAGATTTCTTCTTCACAATGCAAACAAACACCATAAGAGCCATCCGCAATGCGGCCCAGGGCGCGGCGAATCTGCCGCAACATGTTCGAATCGCGATCCAGATTGCGAATCGCTAATTCACGCTCGCCCGCCAGCTGCACTTCATCGAGTGCATCCGGGGCTTTTTCAATTACGATCTCATCCCGGTTTCGGAGTGAGCCGGAGAGTTCAGCCCGCTTCGCTTCCAAGAAATTTTTGTGTTTTTCCAGTTCAACCTTGGTCATTTCCGTTTCCTCGTCTTTTCACCGTCTGCTTTTCTTTTCGTATCGTTATAGAGATTAGAGCTTCGGATAAAGTTTCATAAAATCTGAGTATCAACTGCTTAACTTTCCGTCATCTTTGTTATTTTTGCGGGGCGACGGCACTTTTATTCCCACAACGTTTCTCACCTTATGCAAACGCCGTGCCAAACTCGTTTCAACCCTAAAGTTGTATTCACGAACGTATGCGTGCGAACAATTTACAGTACTCCCGGTACAATTGCAATCTTTCCAAAAACTAAGCCATACTCCTGCCCATCCTTACGCACCGTTGGGGTTACACGGATGTTAATTTCGATCCATCTCCGCCCTGCCAGAGAATCGGGCATATCAAAGAGACGCACGAAGTTCGCTTCGGGGTCACTAATTTGTGCCTCACCGAGCGGGACACCATCCGCGGTGACCGTTATATGACGCGCGGCGCGCGCCAATTGATCCTCAGGACAATGACCTTCTATGCTTAGCTTTTTCCCTGCCCGATCGGGTGCTCCCAGACGCAAAGACGCCCGACCCGGCATCCACCGGACGCCGTTTTCAGGAAGCAGCCATTCAGGACCAAGCAACCAGGAATAGAGCGGATTGCCGACATCGACACGCATCGGCAGCCGATCATCTATACGGTCCGGAGCAAACCGTTCATAGCGTTCCGTAACGTTACGGAGATGATCGCCAGCAATAGAATATACCACAACCTGATCGTTTTCGATGGCATGGCGCGCGACGGCTGGGTCCAGAACCATAACGAAGGGATCCGCGGTATCGGGGGTGCCGTGAATCGGATGATCCGGACTGGGCAGTAAATAAGCGTCGATTCCGAGTGAGAAAAGAGCGCCCTGGCCCAGAGAATCCTCATAGACCTGCTGTCCGACTCCTTCGAGCAGAATGGTTTTAGTGGGGTGGGTAGCGTGTGCGGCCTGAACGCCGAGCACGAGGGCGCGGACTGGCTGGGTCTTCAGGAGCCACCAGTGTGTGGCGGAATGGGCCACCGGGATCTGCGCCATGAGATACGCGCAGATCGGAATCAAAGAAAGCAGCCGCCACTCTGCGACGGCGAATCCGGCCAGCATTCCCAGCCCGATCAAAGGCATTGTGAGGTAGTAATCGTCGCGGTGATCGGGCAGCAGCAGCATTGGCGATAACGTAGCCATAAACCACACCAAAAAAAAGAGAACTGTCGTACGCCGGCGCCGGAACTCTGCGAAGAAGAAAGCGGCGAGCCCCGCCAGTTCGATGGCCAGGAGAACTTTGCCGGCACGGGCCGAATGTCCAAACCCACTCCAGTTCATCGGGAGAAGGGACCACTTCAAATAGGCCGCGAGGGTGCTGAAGATTCGTTTGTCGACGTGAATCACGTAGGCGCCAGCTGCCGGCAGGGGAGCCAGATACCGATGGAGCGCGAAATAAACGACGGAAATGGCTCCCAAAGGCGCCAGACTGAGCAACAACCGGCGCCGTTTTTCAGCCGGAGCTACGAACAAAACGAACCCTGCGGCAATAGCGGGGTAGACGACGTTCAGTTCTAAAGCCCCGAACCCCAGGCTGAAAACCACCAACTGCCACCACCAGAACCTACGTTCACCTTTTTCGGCGAATCGGCAAAATAATGCCAGCGCCAGAAGGAGGAAGAACGC
>JBDUBZ010000066.1:0-12886 GCA_040003745.1 Terriglobia bacterium | reverse complement strand
CCCAGAACGGGGTACACGCTTCCCCGCCCCCGAACGTCAACCACTCCGTAGGGACCGCCCTGCCTAAATGACCCCTATCCTCAGGAATCCATTACCAAACCCCGGCCCCGAGAGTCCGGTTGCGGCCACCGAACTCGCCCAGGCTCAGGCAGTCGCCGCCCGCTATCGCTGCGAGTTCGTCGATCTGCGGGAAGGAGCCATCGATCACGACCTTTTCCGCTCCATCCCCGTCGATCTGATGTTCCGCTACAATTTCGTCCCGCTCGCGGCCCAGAACGGCACCCTCGATATCGCCCTCGCCGACCCGCGCAACCTCGCCACCATCGACGAGCTCAGCCTGCTGCTTCACAAGAAGCTCCGCGTCAAAGTCGCCACCCCGTCTCAGATCGGCGACCTTCTCAAGAAAACCGAGCAATCCCAGCGCGTCCTCGAAGAGGTCACCGAAGGCTTCGCGCTCGACGTTATCGGCGACGACGAGAACTCCGAAGAAACGCTTTCCATCGACCGCCTCGCCGCCGGCGACAGCGACATCGCGCCCGTCATCAAGCTGGTCGATACCACAATCTTCAACGCGCTCGAGCGCCGCGCCAGCGACATCCACATCGAATCGCGCGATCAGGAAGTCGTCATCAAATACCGCATCGATGGCGTGCTCCACTACGCCATGCCTCCCATCGCGAAAGACTGGCATTCCACCATCATTTCGCGCATCAAAGTTATGAGCGAGCTCGATATCGCCGAGCGCCGCGTGCCGCAGGACGGGCGTTTTCGCGTCCGCTACAAAGGCCGCCTCATCGATTTTCGTGTCTCGATCATGCCTACGATCCACGGGGAAGACGCCGTGCTCCGCGTGCTCGATAAAGAATCGATGAGCGAGAAATTCGCCAAGCTCTCGCTCGATGTCGTGGGCTTCGGCGAGGCCGATCTCGTCAAATTCCGCCGCTACATCGCCGAGCCCTACGGCATGGTCCTGGTCACCGGCCCCACCGGTTCGGGCAAAACCACCACGCTTTACGCCGCGCTCAGCGAAATCAAGAACGACGAGGACAAGATCATCACCATCGAAGACCCCGTCGAATACCAGCTCAAGGGCATCACGCAGATTCCCGTCAACGAGAAAAAGGGCCTCACCTTCGCCCGGGGCCTCCGGTCCATCCTGCGCCACGATCCCGATAAGATCATGGTGGGCGAAATCCGCGATCAGGAGACCGCGCAGATCGCCATCAACTCCGCGCTCACCGGTCACCTGGTCTTCACGACGGTCCACGCCAATAACGTCGTCGATGTTCTCGGCCGCTTCCTCAACATGGGCGTCGAGGCGTATAACTTCGTCTCCGCGCTGAACTGCATCCTCGCCCAGCGCCTCGTGCGCATCAACTGCGAGCATTGCAAGCGCCCCGTCCAATACCCCGATTCTCTGCTCGTCGAAAGCGGCCTGAATCTCGAGGAGTGGCGCGGCGTCGAGTTCATGGAAGGGGCTGGCTGCTTCGAATGTGGCGGCACGGGCTTCCGCGGCCGCACCGCGATCCACGAACTGCTCGACCTGAGCGACCGCATCCGCGAACTGATTCTCGATCGCCGACCCGCCTCCGAAATCAAACGCCTGGCGCGCGAGGAAGGCATGACTTTCCTGCGCGAGTCGGCTGTCCAGAAAGCCAGACTGGGCATCACGACCCTCAAAGAAATCAATAAGGTGACCTTTATCGAATGAGCGCGCTCGCGAAAGTTCTCACCCTCATTCAGGATCCGCCGCCCGAATTCGTATTCGAGATCGCGGCGGATGGCATCGCCATGTCGCGCACGCGCCCCCCGGCTGCGCTGCAGCATGTGCCGCTCGCGCCGGGCGTGCTCGCCCCCTCGCCGGTCAAAGACAATGTTCTCGATTACGAGACCTTTGCCCGCACGGTCGCCAAGCTGGTCCCCGCATCGAGCGCCAGGCGCCGCGGCTGCACGCTGATTCTGCCCGACAACAGCATGCGCATTGCCGTACTCGATTTCGACTCCCTTCCCGAAAAGGAAGACGAGCGCCTGTCCCTCATCAAATTCCGGCTGCGCAAGACGCTGCCTTTCGATATCGACGAAGCGGCTTTTTCCTACTGCATCCAGAAGGGTAATCAGGTTCTTGCGGCCATTGCCCCCGTCGAAGTGATCGGCCGCTACGAAGCCCCCTTTCGCGCCGCCGGATTGCAGCCAGGTCTGGTCACGTCTTCTTCGCTCGCCCTGCTCGATCTGCTGCCCGTCACCGGATCGTTCCTCGTCGCCCACAAAAGCCCCGGAGCCCTCACCGTCCTCGCCATCGAAAATGGAAGTCTGACCTTGTCCCGATCGCTCGAACTCACGGCTCACACGGCCGATCCGCTCGAAGAGATTTCCGCCGATCTCTATCCCACGCTCGTCTACATTGAAGATCAGACGGGCGTGCGCCCACAGAAACTGATGGTCGCCGGCCTGGACGGCGACACCGATCGCCTGGCAGCCGACCTCGGGATTGAAGTGGAAGCCATTTCCGCCGAATATCCCGGGCTCAGCGGCTATCTGCGATCGCTGAAGGTGGCCGCATGAGAATTCCCATCAATCTGGCGCGCGAGCCTTTTCGCCGCGATCGCCCCCTCATGCTGGCGTCGGCGGCAACGGGTTTGCTCCTGTTGGTATCCCTGATCGTGCTGGTGTCGCTCGCGGCCGGCGAACGCCGGGAATCCGCACGAACCCGCGTGACGCTCGACACTGTCGATAAGCAACTCGTCCGCATCCGTGCCGAACAGGTCCGGCTCGATACGCAGATGCGTCAGCCCGCGAACGCCGTGGTGCTCGACCGCAGCATCATGATCAACGACCTGATCCGCCGCAAAGCCATCAGCTGGACGCGAATCTTTTCCGATCTCGAAACCGTACTGCCGCCCACCGTGCGGATCACCATCATCCGCCCGCAGGTCAATTCGCATGATGAGCTTTCGCTCGATATGACCGTCGAATCCGAATCGCCCGAGCAGGTCATTGCTTTCGTCGCAAAACTGGAAGCGTCGGACGTCTTCGGCTCGACCGAAGTCAGTACCTGGTCTCCGCCCAATCAGAACGATGCGTTTTTCCACTACCGGCTCTCGGTGAATTATGCCCAGAAACTTTAAGAATCTCAGCCTGTCGGGCATCAACTGGCGAGAGCCGAAGATCCTGATCCGGGTGGCGCTGGGCCTGCTGCTCACAGCCAACCTCGTGGCTGCGGCGTTGGTGTTCCATGTCTTCGGAACGTCGCCCGAAGCGCTGAACCAGCAACTCGCCGGCGCGCAGGCGCAGCGTCAGCTCGACCAGGCGAAACTCAACCGGAGCCGCACTCTGGCCGCGAATATCGAGCGCGGTCGGAATGAAGGGCAGCGCTTCCTGTCGAGCTACATGACAAGCCGGCGGCACACTTACTCGACCATCATCGGCGAGCTCACTGAAATCGCCAAAGCCGCGGGGATGCAGAAGCCGGGCGCGACCATCGCGCTCGACGCCGTGGAAGGCAGCGACGATCTCGACATGATGTCGGTCTCGCTGAACCTTGAAGGCAACTACGCGCAGTTGATGAAATTCGTGAACCTGCTCGACCGGTCCCCGCGTTTCCTGATCATCGAGACTCTTACCGCCGCGCCCCGGGCCAAAACCGACACGCTCGTGATCAACGTCAAGCTCGATACCTTTGTCCAGGAAGACAAGGCTGTCCAGGAAGATAAGGCCGCCGATAAGGATGGTGCTTCGTGAACCTGGGCGGGTCTCCAAAACAGCTGCGATTGCTTGGCGGACTGGTCGTCGTCATGCTCGTAGTGGTCTACTACGAGTTCTTTTCGGGACCGTCGGAGCCGCAGTATTCCACCACGCCAGCCGCTGCCGCCGCAGCGGCCGCTATCCCGCCGCCGATTCGCGGCAGACAAATGAAAACGGAAACCCGGCGCACGGTCGCCCGGGTGGCGCCGGGAGACTGGAAGCCTCGCCTGGGAGCGAAAAATCCGGAAGATCGACCCGATCCGGCCTCCGTGGATCCCACGCTGAACCTTTCCCTGCTCGCCAGGGTGCAGGCAATGAACCCCCTTGCCGCCGGTCGTAATCTCTTCGTCTTCGGGACCGCTCCGGCACCCGTCGCCAAACTCGACCTGCCGAAGACGCCCAAAATAGCCATCAACCAGCCGCCTCCTGCGCCACCGCAGCCCGTAGTCAATCCCGGCCCTCCCCCACCGCCGCAAGCCCCCCCCATGGCCTTCAAATACTATGGCTATAAGGTGTCGAAATCCGATGGACACAAGGCGGCGTTCCTGCTCGATGGCGATGACATTCTCATCGCCGGTGAGAATGATGTCTTCAAGCGCCGCTATCGCGTCGTGAAGATCGGCGTGAGCTCGATCGTCATCGAAGACACGCAGTTCAAATCCACCCAGACCCTGCCGCTGCAGGAGAACTCGGTCGTATGAAGATCGCAGGCATGAAGCCTCGCAATGCGGAGTCTGGCTTCGCTCTGTTGCTGGTCTTTGCCATGGCCGCCAGTTTCGCGATCATGCTCTACATGCAGCTGCCGCGTCTGGCCTTCGAAGCCCAGCGCGAAAAAGAGCAGCTCCTGATCGATCGCGGACAGCAGTACAGCCGCGCCGTGCAACTCTATGTGCGTAAATTTCAGCGCTTCCCCGCCAACATGGAAGCACTCGAAAACACACAGAACATCCGGTTTCTGCGTAAGCAATATGTGGACCCCATGACCGGTAAGAACGAGTGGCGCCTCATCCATGTGGGCCCCGGCGGGACTTTCATCGATTCCCAGGTTTACGGCAATCAGCAGAAGAAAAGCTCGGATGCGCCTACCAATTTCATCACTGAAATGCAGCCCGTCGGAGGAACTGCTTCCACCGGCGGCGAAGGCGTAAATCCCGCTCTGCGCCGCCGCCCGAGCGACGCTCCTCTGCCCCAGGGCGACCCGAGCACGGTAAACGGACCCGTCATGGTGCTTCCGGACGGCCGCATCGTTCCGGCTACTTCAACGGGAGTTCCCGCGCCACCAGTGCCACCCGTTGCGCCCACTCCGGGTCAGCCTGGGATACCTCTCATCAATCCGCCCGGAGGATTCCAGCCCGGTCAGGCAACTGGACAGCAGCCGGGACAGCAACCGGGACAACCCGGCCAGTCGACAGGCCTTCCGACGTCTGCGGCGAACCTGATCAACCAGATTCTGACGACCCCTCGTCCACAGCCCGGCCAGGGCTCTCAGGGTGGCCCCACACCGGGCGATGCCTCTTCTTCTCTGGGTTCGGGTCAACAGCCAGCGCAGCAGGGGCAGATTATCGGCGGTGGAATTGCGGGCGTGGCCAGCAAATACGAGCAGGAAGGCATCAAGATTTACAATGATCGAAGCGCCTATAATCAATGGGAATTCGTTTACGATCTGACCAAAGATCGCGCCCGCCAGGGGGCGCAGGGCGTGATGCCTCAGGGCGCGCCTCCCGGCATTCAGCCAGGGGGGCCGCAGGGCCTGCCTTCCGGTACTGGAACCGGAATTGTTCAGCCCCCGAAATAATTCGCGGTTGAGGATGCCGGTTTGGCTGGTCCTTTTGCTAAACTCACGATTCGGCGTTCCGAAAACAGAACAACAAGTAGGTGTTTTGAGGTTTACCGGCGAGGATCCTCGGCTGGTGAAATCGAGTAATACTCTGTTTTCGTTCTGAATTCAAAACGGCGCGGCATAAAGAGGCCCATGGACATCACGAAAATTCTCGAAGAATTACGACAGGAAAGAACGCAGCTGGAGGAAGCAATTCTCAGCCTCGAACGGTTGGCCGCGGGGGGCAAAAGGCGTGGGCGCCCGCCAGCCTGGATTGCAGCCGTGAAGCAGCGCGATCCCAGCCTTCCGACCGGGAGCAAAACCAAAAAAGCAGGGCGTAAGCGTTCAGGCAGCGAAGGTGGCGGCGAAAACTAGATCCGGAAGAAGCTGAGCGCGTTTTCGCCCTGCTTCAGAGTGCGGGTTCGCTTGAGCGATCCGTAGTTTTCCGCCAGTGCAAATCGCGCCGGGTGCTGCACCACCACCAGGCCCGGCGGGTGCGTTTCGAGAACATCCAGCGCCGCCTGGTACTCGCGTTCTTTAGGATAGGGGGGATCCAGAAAAACGATCCCCGCGTTCGTGTTTTCGAGATTCAAAAGCACTGGTCCGCGTATCACCCGGGCTCTCGC
This sequence comes from Terriglobia bacterium, assembly GCA_040003745.1. Lineage (GTDB taxonomy): Bacteria > Acidobacteriota > Terriglobia > Bryobacterales > Bryobacteraceae > BOG-234. The sequence goes on along the minus strand of JBDUBZ010000066.1, from coordinate 6,700 downwards.
TTCCAGCTTGAGGCTGGCGATATTCCGCTCGATAACATCGACTGCCCGGCGGTCCTTCTCTATGAAGATGGCGAGCCGTGCTCCCCGGCTGAGAGCTTCAATCCCCACCGCGCCGCTCCCGGCGTAGGCGTCGACGAAAACGCAGTCCTCAACCTCACTCGCGAGGATGTTGAAGAGCGTCTCGCGCAGGCGGTCCGAAGTGGGTCTGGTCTCGTGCCCTTCCGGCGTCAGCAGTTTTCGCGACCGGAACTCCCCGGCAATTACGCGCATATTGGATTATCCAACCTGAACCAGTCCGTAGCGGCGCTGCCAGTGACCTTTGATATAGGCGACGGCCTGAGCGAACGCTTCTCCGGAAGGCGGCCGCTCGACAAACGCCCGCGCTTCATGCCGCGCCGCGGTCAGGATATCGGGGTCGCGCAGGATGTTGGCGATGCGCAGCGAAGGCAGGCCCGATTGTTTAGTGCCGAAGAACTCGCCCGGCCCGCGGAGCTTGAGGTCCATCTCGGCAATGACGAAGCCATCCTGTGAATCGACCAGGGTGCGGATGCGTTCCCTGCCCGCGTCTCCGAGCTTCTCGGTGATGAGCATGCAGTAGCTCTGATCGCCGCCGCGGCCCACGCGGCCGCGCAACTGGTGGAGCTGCGACAGGCCGAAACGTTCGGCCTGTTCGATCACCATCACGGTGGCGTTGGGAACGTCCACGCCGACCTCGATCACTGTGGTAGAGACCAGGATTTTGGTCCGGCCCGCTTTGAAATCGGCCATGGCGTCTTCCTTGGCGGAGGGGGTCAGTCGCCCGTGCAGCAGGCCAACCGCCACGTCGGGAAACACCTCCGTCGAGAGCTTCCCGTGCATCTGTTCGGCAGCCTTCATCGCCTGCGTTTCGGACTCTTCGATGACGGGGTAAACCACGTAGGCCTGACGTCCCTGATCGATTTCCCGCCTCAACATGCTGTACGCAATTTCGACCTGTTCGGACGGGTAATGTTTCGTTAAAATCTTCTTGCGTCCGGGTGGCAGTTCGTCGATGGTTGAGACATCGAGGTCACCGTAGAGCGTCATCGCGAGCGTGCGCGGAATGGGCGTAGCGGTCATGACGAGCACGTCCGGCGTGATGCCCTTCTGCACCAGTCCGAAGCGCTGCATGACGCCGAAGCGGTGCTGCTCGTCGATAATCACGAAGCCGAGGTTCTGGAATTCGACGTCTTTCTCGAGCAGCGCGTGGGTGCCGATCGCGACCCGCACCATCCCATTGCGGAGCATCTCTTTGAGCTTCTGCTTTTCCCGCGCTGTGAACGATCCGGTCAGCAGCGCCGACACGTAGCCGACCTTTTCAAGCAGCGGCCGGAGAGAGAAATAGTGCTGCGCGGCAAGGATCTCGGTAGGCGCCAGGATCGCCACCTGGTAGCCGTTCTCAAGCGCGATCACGGCGGCTTCCGCGCCGACGATGGTCTTGCCGCTGCCGACATCGCCCTGCAGCAAACGGTTCATCGGGCTGGGGCTGGCCATATCCTGCGCGATTTCGCCGAGCACGCGCTTCTGGGCATTGGTTGGCCGGAACGGGAGCAATTTCTTGATCTGTTCGCGGACGGCATCGGTCAGTTTGAATTCGATGCCCGGAAGTGAGCGGCCCTTCTGGCGCTTGATTTCGAGCCCGCACTCCAGCCAGAAGAACTCTTCGAAGATCAGGCGAAACTGGGCGGGCGAGCGGAAGTCGTTCAGCATTCGGACGGGCATTCCCGCTGGCGGGAAATGCGCATCGCGGATCGCTTCGGAGCGGGTGGGGAACTTAAGGTGAGTGCGGATCGAATCGGGCAGATGGTCTTCAAACTCAGGCAACTCCTGCAGCAGCCGGTGGGTGAGAACACGGATGGCGCGGGTGTTCACCTTGCCCGCCGCTTCGTAGATGGGCACGATGCGGCCGGTGTGCACGGCTACGTCGGATTCCTCGTCTTCCGTGGTGAGAAGCTCCGTCTCCGGATGCATCATGAGGAGTTCGCCACGGTAGTTATCGAACTCGATCTTGCCGAACAAGGCTACGCGTGTGCCCGGCGTCAGGCGGTCGGCCATCCATGCGCCATGGAACCATTTTCCGAGAATGATGGCCTTCGAATCGTCGGTGAATTCGGCTTCGAAGATTTTGAGATTGCGGCCGCGCAGACCTGTGACTTTAGCCGACCGAACCTGCGCCATGACGGTGGCCAGTTCGCCGGGAGCGAGTTGCGCGATGGTCTTGAGGTTGCTGCGGTCCTCGTAGCGGAAGGGGAAATAGTTAAGCAGGTCTTCGATGGTTTCGAGACCCTTACTCTGGAGCATGGCGGCCCGTGCGGGACCCACACCTTTCAGCCAGGTGAGCGGAGTATCGAGTTCCAGAGCCATGTCAGGCGCCGAGGATCAGGCCCGAGGGCAGGGCTTCGCCGAAGATTCGGCCGAGGGCGCTTTCATCGCGATCGCGCTCCAGCAGTGACGGGTCTTCGAGGCGCGCTTCAACCGCGGCCAGCGTGGCGGGTGACACGTCGCGGACCGGATCGCCGGTCTTGCGGGCCAGCGATACCAGTGCATCCGAGGCTTTCGGAATGGGCAGCAGAGCTTCGATCCAGCGCGTAGCGGCAGCGGGCGGCAGTACCTGATTGGCGGGTCCGTAGAACAACTGCCGGGCTCCCAGGCGCGAGAGACACCAGAGAACGTAATCCTCTTTGGGCTGCTTGATCAGAGCATCACCAAGCTGCATTCGGTTCGAGGCGGGGAGCAGTTCGAGGCTCGCCGCCGTGCGCCACATTTCGCGCAGCAGGCTGTTGTTCACGCGCTGCGGTTTCTTGCCTGGTTTGGGCAGCAGCACGGGCACCAGACGCTGAAAGATATCTGTCTGCTGGTTGCGATTCAGGCCACCGGCGACCCGGCCCCAGAAGATCCACCAATCGATTTCGTTCTGGACCTGGTTGGCGAAGCGCGGGCCTCCGGCGTAGATGCGGCGGACCTGCTCAATGCGGTATTCGTCGCCAATGAAGCCGAAGCCGGGGCGCAGGCAGAAGCCGCCGAGATTGAGCCAGCGGATCTCATGGGCTGCGCTGCGTCCACGCTGTTCGGTGAGTTCGAGAAAGACGTCGGCCAGGCGGCGGATGACATCGACGGGCCAGGAGTTGCGACCGAGGCCCAGCGCGGTTTCGAGCTGCGCGGGGAGTTCCTCAGGAGCGATCCCGCCTGTCGCGAAAGAGGCTCGCAGCAGGGCGACCGCTTTGTCGACGGCTTCCTGGCTCACAACCGCGGCGGGCCTTCGGTTCGTGGCGGCGGCCGCTTTGCGTAGCTGGAACTGCAGGCGCCAGCGATTCTCGCTGACCTTGGAATCGCACCAGGTTTCGAGCGTGCCGGTCTCGGTCAGCCGGGCGCCCAGCTTGACGGGCACCAGCCGTTCCCCGCCCTTGCCGAAACGGATCACGGCTTCAAGCGGCGCGTGTTGATGGACCTCTTCTTCGGCTGTGAACTGCACCACCTGTCCGGGCTGATCGTCGGTTCGGGTCAGTGAACTCAGCAGGCGGAAAGCAACAGGTTTGTTGGCGACGAGTTGAAGGTCTTCGCGATCCACCTCCACGCTGTCGCCTTCTTCGGCTCCGCGAGGGACCAGACAGACCGCGGCATTATCGTTGAGGCCCACGTAGTAAGCGCGCGGCAGACCTCCGCGCACCAGCACACCCGAGCCGGTGGAACGCACGAACGAGTAGTAGGCGGCGCCGCTGGCGACGGCGAGATCCAGATCGCGGTTCTCGAAGATCTCCGGCCGCTTGCCATACCAGCTTTCGAGGATGTCGGCGACGCGCTGGCGAAGGATTTCCGGAATAAAGAAGCCGCCATTGAAGAGAATGGCATCGGGAGCCTGGCCAGCCGACTCGAGGAAGGTGGAAAGATGGCGGCTGATGGCGGGGTCGGAGACATAGGGAAGACCCAGTTCCCGGAACAGGCTGCGCTTGTCTTCCTTCGGCTTTTCGCCGCGCGGGCTGATGGGCAGGAAGCCTTCGAGGGCCAGTTCGAGCGCTTCGGCGCGCGTAATCTCCGTCTTCAAGGCTCCGCCGATGAGCGAGGAACCGGCGCCGGCGACAGCGATCTCTACCGAGTCGCGGTGGGTATCGCCAAGGAGCACTTCCTTGGCCGCGGAGCACTGACGCCGGAGGGCGCTGCGCTGCCGGATCGAGAGCTGGCGGCCCAGCTTGGTTTCAGCCAGCCACGCCAGTGTGAGATCGAGATTGTCGCCGCCCAGCAGCAGATGCCTGCCGACCGCGGTACGGGTGAAATCGATCTTGTCGCCGTCGCGCGAGACGCGGATGAGTGAGAAGTCGCTGGTGCCTCCGCCGACATCGCAGATCAGGACGATCTGCCCATCGAAAAGCAGGCGGCGTGACCGGGCGAAGTTGTTCGCGATCCATGAATAGAAGGCTGCGGCGGGTTCTTCAAGCAGCGTGAGCTTCGGCAGTCCCGCTTCTTCAGCAGCCTTGACGGTCAGCTCACGCGCCTCTTCATCGAAGGATGCGGGCACAGTGAGCACAACGTCATGTTCGGTCAGAGCGCCAAGGTTGGCGGTCTTGTCCCATGCGTCGCGAATGAAGCCGAGAATGCGGGCAGACATCTCGAGCGGCGACATCACGCGTCCGCCCTCGCCGGCATCCCAGGGGAGGATCTTCGCGGTGCGGTCCACGTCGGGATTCGAGAGCCAGGATTTGGCGCTGTGGACGAGGCGCGTGGGGATGACGGCGCCCAGTTCGCGCGCCCAGGCCCCTATGGGCTGGCCTTCATCGAGGTAGAGGAATGACGGCAGAGTGCGGCGGCCTTCGATGCGGCCGGCAGCCACCAGCTGGGGAATATCGAAGGTGTGAATGGGCGGAAAGCTGGTATCTTCGGCTTCGTTCGCGTCGATCCACGCGAGGGCTGAGTTCGTGGTGCCAAGGTCTATTCCAATCTTCATGGGCCGACTTTCACACGGTCTCCCGGACGTTAAACTCCAGCTTCCAGCGGCGACCGTCGCGCGCCACGCACCAGAGCTGCAGCAGGCCCGTATCGGTGATGACGGTTTCGAAGGAGACCGGCACGATGTCGGCGCTGGTTCCCTCGGAGGCAAGGCGGACCTCGACGGGGGAGAGTTCCTCGAGTTCGTCACCGATGTCATCGAGCAGCGTGCCCGGAGGATCGTCTTTGCGGGTGGCGGAGCAGAAGAAGCGAAACTCGGCGGGCCGATCGACAATGAGTCCGAACTCGCGATCGGGTATGAGTACGGACGTGCCTTCTTCCATACCGAAGCGGGCAACGGCGAGTGCTCTCACGGGAGCGGAAAAGCCGGGGACCGCGGGCATGGCCTGCTCAATTCCGACGTAGTAAGAGCGGGGGATGCCTCCGCGAATGCGCACCCCCTTGCCGTGGCGGGCGGCGCCGTAATAGGCGGAGCCGCGGGCGACAGCGTGCATGAGATCTTCTCCGGAGAGCGATTTTACCGGGCTGTCGAGCCAGGAGTTCAGGACTTCGAGCAGGCGCTCGCGAACAAACGGGGCGTGCAGGACCCCGCCATTGAAGAGGATGTGGGTAGGGCGGGCCAGTTCACCGGTCTTGCTTTGGCGGAGGAACTTCGCAAGGTGGCGTGTGATGGCCGCATCGGTAGCATAGGGCAGTCCCATTTCCTGCAGGCCGGCGCGACGCGCGGCGTGTGGCATTTCCGTGCTGGAGACGCGCGGCAGGAAGCCTTCGAGCACCTGTTCAACCTGTTCGCGGGTCAGCTTGGCTTTTATGGTTCCGCCGATCAGGCTCGAGCCTTTGCCGAGGATTGTAACGGGGGTTTCATCGGACTTCGATGCGGGGTCGAGCAGCTTTTCTTTGGCGAGACGGCAGTTACTCCAGAGAGCCTGCAGCTGGAAACCGTCGATTTTGGTTCCCCCGGCGGCGAGATCTCCCGCGACGGTGTGAGCCAGCGCGAGATCGATGTTGTCGCCGCCGAGCAGGATGTGTTCGCCGACAGCTACGCGCTCGAGCTGTAGTTCGCCATCGTTTTCGGTGACGGCGATGAGGGTGAAATCGGTGGTGCCTCCGCCGATATCGACAACCAGGATGAGATCGCCTTTCGTCACCATTAGACGCCAGTCGGGATGGCGCTCGAGCCAGGCGTAGAACGCGGCCTGGGGCTCTTCCATCATGGTGAGATTGCGGAAACCGGCAGCTTCGGCGGCCTGATGAGTGAGGTCGCGCGCGATGGCATCGAAAGAGGCGGGCACGGTGACCAGGATTTCCTGATCGTCGAAGGGATGATCCGGATGGTCGTGATCCCAGGCGGCCCGGAGGTGCTTGAGATATTCGGTGGCGGCTTCGACGGGCGAGATGCGCGCGATTCCTTCGGCCGCTTTCCACGGGAGCATGGCGGCGGTGCGATCGACGGACGAATACGAGAGCCAGCTTTTGGCGGAGGAGACGAGACGGCTGGACACTTCGGCTCCGCGGCGCTGGGCAAGTTTGCCGACTACGTAGCGCGGGCTTTCGTCCCAGGGCAGTGCGGTGGCGTTTGGCGGGAAATCGCGCTCGCCAGGGATATAGAGAAAGGATGGGAGCAGCGGCTCGCTCGCGATTTCGTTCGCGTTGGTCAGTTGAGGAATGGATGTCAGGTGGACGCCCGGGGCGTCACCCGAAGATAGTTCGGCCCAGGCGAGGGCGCAGTTGGTGGTCCCGA
>JBDUBZ010000065.1:0-12887 GCA_040003745.1 Terriglobia bacterium | reverse complement strand
TCCCCGTATTCAGCCGGCCAGGTTCAATTGTGCTCCGCAACAAACCGAGCGCGGCGGCCGCCTTCGGGTCTGTGGGAACGTCCTTTCCGTAGAAATTCAGAATCGCTTTTCTAAGATCAGGGTCGATGGGCGCGTCCTTCTTCTCTTCCAGCTTCAGCAGAAGCTTCGCGCTGGTGTCGTCCGCGAGGTGATAGACGCCAAAATGGGCAGGCTTCCCAATGTCGAAATTGCTGTTCTCGAGATCGGGCTTTTTCCCGGCGCGGATCTCCGCCAGCTTTTCGGCATAGAGAGCGGACGTCTTGACGAAGCCATCCATGAAGAGCTTCTGGGCCGCGGGTGTGGGCGGCTGAAACGAAAGGGCTTTAAAAGGCCCAATCTTAGGGATCACGTGAAAAAGGAAGCTGAAGAGGCGCTGCCGGAAGCGCGGCTTTTCATAGTTGGAGCCCCACTCTTTCTCGTAACTGGCGCGCGAAACCACATACACGAAACGCCGCTTACTGAGCCCCGGGGTCGCCTGGGTCAGCTTTTTCTTGTTCGACTGCCAGGCGACCTTGGTCATCTCAGGGATCACAGACGAGACCGTGTGCCGGTACGTTCCCAGAGCGAGGTCGAGGCTGAGCGAAATCTCTTTCAGTGAAATTCCATAGGTCTGTTCGAAGGCTCGCTCGAGCAGCGGCTTCGAAACTTCAAAGCCGATGAAGTCGTGGTAGGCGTTGGGGGCGAAATTGTGCTCCGCAACTTCTGCCACATCAAATGAAAATTCCGCCTTGAGGTGATCTGTGGGATTGTCCTCGTAGGTGGCTACGTCTCCGAACTTCGCACGCACTTTCGGGTAGAGCATTGGCACGGCCTGGTTGACCGCAATGTGTCCTACGTTATCGGAGGCGTAGTGCGCGAGCGCGCCGAGGGCGAACGCATACTCGTCGATGTCCTGCGCACCGGCAAGCAGGTTCTGGACGAAATCGCCGCTGCGCACATAGTGGGTGAGATCGCTGAAGAAGTGGCTCCCAAATGGGTAATAGCCCATGTCCTGAATGATGGCGCCGCCATAAGTGAAGGCGTGCGCTTTGCGGAGATCGTCTTCCGTGGCAGCGGGAAAATGCTGCAGCAAAATCGGTTTAATCGACCCGTCCCAGGCGGCGTCGATAATGGCCTCGTGGCTAAGGACTGAATAACCGGACGCGCCCTGCACCATCGCGACGGTCAGCAACAAAGCTCTAAACCGGTTTCGTCGAATCACGATGAGTCACCTTCGATTGATATCCCGCGGCCGCCAGATTCCGCCGAATCTGGTCGGCAATCATTACGGAACGATGGTGCCCCCCGGTACAGCCAAAACCGATGGTGAGGTAGCTTTTGCCTTCGTGAATGTAATGAGGCAGCAGATAGACGAGCAAATCGGTAATCCTTTCCATAAATTCGCCGGTTTGCGGAAAAGAGCGGATGTACCTCGCTACGGCAGGATTGCGGCCGGTCAGCTTTTTGAATTTCGGAATATAGTTCGGATTGGGAAGAAACCGGACGTCGAAGACCAGGTCGCAATCGGGCGGCACGCCATGGCGGAAACCAAAGCTCACGATGGAAACCAGGATCCGCGATTCTTCGCCCTGTCCCTGGAATTTCTGCCTGATGAAGTCGCGCAGGTCGTGAACGTTGAATTTCGACGTGTCAATGGTGAGTTCCGCCAGTGCCCGAATGGGAGCCAGCATCTCGCGTTCGCGGGCAATACTCTCGCCGATCGACAGATTATCGCCGGAGAGCGGATGCGGCCGGCGAGTCTCACTGAAACGGCGCAGAAGAGCCTCGTCGGCCGCTTCGAGAAACAGCAGTCGCGCGTTGACGGTTCGCCGGATCTGCCGGAAGATAGCTGGGAATTTGCGCAGTCCGGCGCCCTCGCGCACGTCGATAACCAGCGCCGCATGCCGGGCCGATGCCGAACCGATGACCAGTTCGGCCAGTTTGGGAATCAATTCAACGGGAAGATTGTCGACAGAGTAATAACCCAGGTCTTCAAGTACGTGAAGAACCGACCCTTTGCCGGAGCCGCTCATACCTGTAATGATGACCAGCTCAGACGGGGCGGACGGAGCGATCTTCTTTCCGCCGCGCTTCACTCTCCGGCGCTCAGATCCGGCTTCGGCGCGCGCCTCTCATCCCGCCACTTTTCACGAACCTTGAGCGCCTGTGCTTCGAGTTTGCCCACGGCGGCGTGAAGGGCCGCAAACAGGTCCACTCCGGTTGCCCGGCCAACGAGTTCGTGATGGTGATAGGGCACGGTGACCTCCGCGCTATTTTCATTGTGCTCGTGCGCCAGAATGACGTGCGCCATGGCCTCGCCGCGGCCGTTGTCGAGCAACTTGCCAACCTTTTCAAATTCCGTCTGGAGCTTTTCCGATTGTGCGGCGGAAAGATCGATGTGACGTCCGGTATAGGTTACCTTCATCTTCTAGTTGCGCATGCGCCGCTGATGAGTGGACGGGATTTTCATATCCTCGCGATACTTCGCTACAGTGCGGCGGGTAACGTCGATGCCCTCCGCCTGCAGCCGCGAGGTGATTTGCTCATCCGTCAACGGGTGCCGCGTGTCCTCCTCCTCTATCATTTTTTTTACCCGCCTCTTCAATAACAGAAGAGGCGTCGCGCTGCCCGACGGGCCCTGCACGGCTTCCGAAAAGAAGTAGCGGAGCTCATAAACCCCGTGCGGCGTATGAGCGTACTTACTGGCGACGGCGCGGCTCACCGTTGACGGGTGCACGCCGACCTCTTCGGCCACATCCTTAATCATCATAGGCTTCAGGTAATCGATACCCATGGTCAGAAATTCCATCTGGCGGCGCTTGATCGCGTCGCACACCTTAATGATCGTCTGCTTGCGCTGTTCGATGTTTTTCATCAGCTGAATGGCCGACGAATAGCGCTCGCGCACATAGTCGCGAACCTCTTTGGTAGCGCCGTTGTCGCGATCGAGCATTTTGCGATATTGCGCGTTCAATCGCAGTTGCGGCAGTTCATCGTCGTTCATCTGGATGATGAAATCTTCCCCATCGCGAATGAAATAAACATCCGGCTCAACGGACCGCGCGCCAGGTCCCGAATATCGAATTCCGGGGCGGGGATTCAGGCGCTTGATCATGGCGACCGCGATATCGATATGCTCCTGCGGGCGGCCGGCAGCTTTGGCTAGTTCGCGATACTGCCGGGTTTCGAGCAGGCGCATGTAATTCGATACGATCTGCCACGCGACGCCGCCCTTGCCGTTCTTACTTTCGATCTGGAGCAGCAGACACTCCTTCAGATCTCTGGCGCCCACGCCCGCGGGGTCGAGGGACTGAACTGCCTTCAACGCCGTTGCCATGAGCTCGCGGGTATGGCCGTCCTGCTGCGCCATTTCCTGGAGCGTGGCCGTCAGATAGCCGTCTTCGTCGAGGTTGCCGATGATCAGTTCCGCCGCGTCGCGCGTTTCGTCGTCGATCAGAACGACGCTGAGCTGCGAGCGCAGATAGTCGGGCAGAGTGAGGGGCTGGGAAAGAAATGTCTCAAACGATGGCTTTTCAATCGATTCCGAAGCTGGGCTCTTGTAGCCGGGATCCAGATAATCGTCGAAAAAACTCCCAAAATCGATGTCGTCGAAGGGATCTGTCGTACTGACTTCAGCGGCGTCCGCCGTTTCGGCGGCATCTGAGGCGATTTCGGCCTCGGTGTGCGGCGCCGCGCCGGCCACAACTTCAGGCGCCTCCGAATCCAGTTGAATGTCGGCGGCGGCGAGCAGGTCTTTGTCGGCCTGGTCGGAAGAGCGCTCGCCTTCGAGAAGGGGCTGCAGTTCTTCCGGAGTGATCTCTTCACCGGCTTCGAGCGTGTCATCGAGAACGGGGTTGTTAACGATCTCCTGGTTGATCATCTCCTTCAACTCCATGCGGTTGAGTTGAAGGACGGTCACCATCTGAACCAGGCCAGGCGTCAGAACCTGTTTCTGAGCCACTTTCAGTTGCAGTCGTGGGGCAAGCATGCTCACAGGGTCATTATAAGCGCGAGTTCGGTCCAAAAATGCTCTCGGCTGTGCAAAGTAATACTGAGTGGGCCTTTAATTGCTAGTACGTCGGAAATTAGATTCGGATTCCGACTCCGGCTTCGCTCCCGCGCACAGATGATTGATTTACAAATTTCCACACGCGCGGAATGCGGCTCTGTTATGCTTGGCAAATTCCAAAGGGTGACCATGCAATGGCGGGTCGAAAAGCAAAAGACTTAACCCACACGCTTGTGGCTGGTCTGAAAGATATGATCTCCAGCGGGGAGCTCCAACCGGGCGGGCGCCTGCCGCCCGAACGGGAACTCGCGCGGCTGTTTGTCGTGAACCGGGCGTCGATTCGTCAGGCGTTGAAAGCGCTCGATGTAATGGGCATCGTTCATCAGCGCGTGGGCGATGGGACTTACCTCACACTGGACGCTTCCACTACTTTGCGTGCGCCGCTGGATTTTTTGATTCTGGTGGATGGTATTACTTTTCAGGAATTGTTCGAGGCGCGCAGGATTGTGGAGCCGGAACTGGCCGCTCGCGCCGCTCTGCGCAGATCGGAAGAGGATCTGGCCGATCTCGAAAAAACGGTCTGCGCCATGAAGGAGAATCCCGAAATGACGGCGGAACAACTGGCCGAGCAGGATCTCGCCTTTCATGAGAGCATCTGGCGGATTTCAGGGAATCGCGTGTGCCAGCGCATGTTTTCCTCGCTGCATGCGGCTTTGACCCGTAGTCTTGCCGTTACCTCGTCGCTGCGCGATGCGGGGACGCCCGTAGGCGCGCATGAACAGCTGTATCTCGCGATCAAAGCCGGCGACAGTGCGCGTGCCCGGAGCCTGATGTTTGAACACCTGGTACAGGGCGAAAGCACGATCCTGAAAAGCATCAGTGTCGCGACCCCCTGATTACGCGGATCACGAAAAGTGGATGCGGGCGGCGCTCGTGCTCGCTCGAGAAGCCGGAGAGGCGGGCGAGATTCCTGTAGGGTGTGTGCTGGTTTCGGGCGGAGAGATTGTCGGTCAGGGGAAGAACAGTCCCATTGAACTAATCGATCCCACGGCGCATGCGGAGATTCTCGCACTTCGCCAGGCGGCGCTGGCGCTGAGCAGCTACCGGCTGACGGAGGCGACGCTTTATTGCACGCTTGAGCCCTGTGCCATGTGCGCCGGCGCCTTAGTCACCGCGCGTGTGGGAACGCTCGTTTTTGGGGCGCGCGATCTGCGCTTTGGGGGCGTGCGCAGTAAGTTTCAGATCGCCGATTCGCCGCTGCTGAACCATCGGGTAGAGATCGTCGAGGGCGTGCTGGGCGCGGAAGCTACGGCAATGCTGCAGGAGTTTTTTAGTGTGAGGCGACGGTAAGCGTTTAGTTTAGGCAGACGAACGCTTCAGAATTAATTCCTTTTTCCTCCGCTCTCAGGCCGCCAAAACTCAATTCAGGTCACGGGCGTTCGCCATCGTTCCCAGGCGTCTCGATAAGAGTCCCTCCGGCGCAACTCCGACTGATGCTGAACGCGGCGGCGAGCATCGATCGAGCACCAAAGTTTACATGTTTTTTACAACGCAACGACCAGCGGGTAACCGGACCGCCGGACAATCGGATCAAAGAGGTAAATTTTCCCGGGCGGTGCGTTCTTGTGCGCCGTTCGGGCCGGGCGGGATTGAATCAGGGGCAATCCCGCCATCTGGAATTGATTTACCCGGAGCTAGTTTCCAAGGTAGCGGGAGTAAACACTGCGCGCCACGCCGATGTCGACCGTTCCCTTCACGATGGCGCGGCCGTCCGGGAACACGGTCATTTCATAGGTGCCGTCGGTAAATCGCAGCGCGAAATCATTCACGCGCACCCCGCCCAGTCCTTGTAATTGCGTCGCCAGTGCCGCGAGATCGACTGGCCGCGTACGCTCGTGGATTTGCACGGCGTTGCGCCCGCACAGACTTACCGGAGTGCGCTTTCCGGTTAACCAGGTGAACTCCCGATGTCCGCACGCGGGGCAATCCGGATCGCGGTCTGGCATGGCGGATTCACGAACCGGGCCGCTCCACAAATCCGCCGTAAAGATCACGTGCCGCACGTCCGCGGCGCGTCCGGCCATAACCTTCATTGCTTCCATGGCCTGAATGGATCCGATCAGGCTGGTCACGGGGCCCAGGACCCCCGCCGTTTCACAGGTAGGCTGTACGCCTGAGGGCGGATCCGGGTAGATACAGCGGAAGCAGGCGGACCGACCGGGAATTACCGGCATGGCTATCCCGTAGCTGCCCACCGCCGCGCCATAAATCCAGGGAACGCCCTCGCGAACGCAATAGTCGTTGATCAGCAGCCGCGTCTCGAAATTATCGGTCCCGTCGAGAATGACGTCTGCGCCGTCCAGCATGTCGCCGGCACTCTCGGGATTCAGATCGCCCACGAAACATTCGATCTTCAGGGCGGAGTTGACATCCTTCAGATGCCGCCGCGCAGCCTCGGCTTTCGGCAGACCGGCGCTCACATCGGCCTCTGTGTAGAGCAACTGACGCTGCAGGTTGCTCTCTTCCACGTAGTCGCGGTCAATCAGGCGAAGAGTTCCCACGCCGGCGCGCGCCAGCAGCGATGCCTGGACAGTCCCCAAAGCTCCGCAGCCCGCAATTACAGCCAGCGCATTTCCGAGTTGCGCCTGCCCATCGGCGCCGAAGGGTGTAAAGCGAATCTGACGGCTGAACCTGCCCGATCTGGCTCCGTGATTCACGCCTTCATTCCATCCTCGGTTCAACCTTTAAGATACGATGAAGCAGGTGCGGCGACGCTATGCCACGACCATACTCGCCCTGTCGCTCCTCATCGTCGCCCCCACGGGACGGGCGGAGGAACGCGAACCTGTTCAGGATCTTGAGGGGCGTCGCATCGCTTCCATTTCGTTTGAGCCCGCCCGTCAGCCCATGCTGGACGGCGAACTGCGCGGGTTGCTGCCGTTTCATGACGGCGAGGCTTACCATTCAGCCCTGATTCGCGCGGCGATCGAGCGCTTACATGCCACCGGTCGTTATAAGAACATCCAGGTGGACGCGACTGTCCAGGGCGATACGGTTGCACTGAAGTTCATCACCGAGGGTAGCTGGTTTATCGGTCACATCGACGTAATTTTTGAGTTCGCGGAGCCCCCGAGCGAGGGCCAGATGATCAACGCCTCCGGTCTCGAACTGGGCAGGCCGTTCGATCCGGAGCAGATTCCGGCGGCGGAAGAGAACATCCGCAAATTGCTGGTCGGGGATGGTTACTTCAATCCGGCCGTCAGCCATCAACTGGCGTATGACGATATCCGGCAGCAGGTAAAAATCACATTTCAGGTTGACGCGCGCAAGCGGGCGGTCTACACCAAACCGGTGATTTCCGGCGACACGTCCGTGATTGATGAAGACCAGATTATCAAAGCGACGCGCTGGCGGAAACTGCTTCTCCCGGGCTATCGCACGGTCACACAGAATCGCACGCATGCCGGCATCGACAACATCCGCATCAAATATCAGAATTCGAACCGGCTGCTGGCGACGATCACGCTCGATGAGATCAAGGCAAGTTCGGATGGCAGAAAAGCGGTGGAAAAGATCACCGTGAACCCAGGACCGGTCGTCAATGTCAGAGCGGAAGGAGCAAAGATCTCCAACAAAAACCTCAGGCAGAACGTGCCGGTGTTTGAAGAGCACACCGTGGATGCCGACCTCATCAGCGAGGGCGCCAACAACCTGCGCGACTATTTTCAGGCCCACGGATACTTCGACGCAGAAGTGCGAACACCGGCGGAAAAAACGCTGAACGGAAAGACCGAGATCGATTACGTGGTAATCCCCGGCATTCATCACCGCTTAGTGCACCTTGAGATCGAAGGTAATAAATACTTCGATACGAAGACCATTCGCGAGCGCATGCTCATGACGCCCAGGTCTTTCGAGGTCCGCAGCGGCCGTTACAGCGAAGCACTGCGCAAACGCGACGAGGGGACGATCGCAAGCCTTTATGTCTCGAACGGATTCAGGGACGTGAGGGTGACCTCGACGGCGGTTGATAATTACGCCGGCAAAAAAGGCGATGAGGCGGTCTCAATCACGATTACCGAGGGCATTCAATACCGGGTGGCCGCGCTTGAAATCGTTGGTCCGTCGAAGCTGGATCTGCGGCAGACTCTGGAATCGCTCAGTTCGCAGAAAGGCCAGATCTTCAGTGAGTTCAACATCGCGGCCGACCGCGAAGCGATCCTGCTGCAGTACGGGAAAAATGGTTTTGCCAATGCCGCCTTCCAGTGGGATTCGACACCCGGCCTCGAGCCCCACATGGTGAACCTGAAATTTACCATCGACGAAGGCGATAGGCTGCTGGTTCGTGAGGTGGTGGTTACGGGGCTCGAAACCACCCGCCGGTCACTGGTGAACCAGCAACTCGATATGGCTCCCGGCAATCCCCTTTCGTCGGCGGCCATGGCCGATACGCAGCGGCGTCTTTACGATTTGGGAGTCTTCGCACAGGTCAATATGGCGGTGCAGAATCCAGATGGGGCGGAAGATCGAAAGTATGTGCTTTACGATGTGCAGGAGGCCCATCGCTACTCGCTTACAACCGGCTTTGGCGCTGAGTTCGCGCGCATTGGCGGCAGTAACGCGATTACCGATTTGTCTGATCCCGGCGGCGCTCCCGGCGTCAGTCCGCGCGTGTCGCTCGATCTGACGCGCCTCAATTTTTTGGGTATCGGGCAATCCCTCAGCCTTCAAAGCCGTCTCTCTACACTTCAGCGGCGGGCTGCCCTGAATTACTTCGTTCCACGCATTTTCGGCTTGGGGAAATTCGACGCGACGTTCTCGGTGCTCTATGACGATACCCATGACGTGCGGACGTTCAGAGCAAAGCGCGCGGAGACTTCGGCACAAATTGTAGACCGGGCGACGAAGGCGGTAACGATCTTCTATCGCTTTAACTATCGCGACGTGAACGTATCCAATCTGAATATCGATCCGCTGCTGCTGCCGCGCCTGGCGCAGTCGGTTCGCGTGGGCGTGGCTTCATTCAATATCGTGCAGGACCGGCGTGACGACCCCACCGATCCGCATAAGGGAATCTACAACACTCTCGACGTTGGTCTTGCCGCCCGGCAGTTCGGGTCGCAGACGAGCTTCGTGCGGGTGCTGGGGCGCAACGCGGGCTACTACCGGATCGGGGAAAAGTTGGTTTTTGCCCGCGAGACCCAGTTCGGTGTTCAGCCGGCCTACCGGCTCCCGCCGAACGGAGACCCGACCGATCCGATTCCGCTGCCGGAGCGATTCTTCGGCGGAGGCGGCAGTACGCAGCGCGGGTTTCCCGAAAATCAAGCGGGGCCGCGCGATACCGTCACAGGGTTTCCGCTGGGCGGTTCAGCGCTGTTTTTTAACAGCACCGAACTGCGCTTTCCTCTGTATGGGGCGAACGTCAGCGGGGTGCTGTTTGAGGATGCGGGCAACGTGTATTCGAGCCTGAGCCAGATGTCGTTCCGGGTCCGGCAGCGGGATATCAGGGATTTCAGTTATATGGCTCACGCCGTGGGCTTCGGAATCCGGTACCGTACGCCTGTGGGGCCGCTTCGGTTCGATCTCGCCTATAGTTTGAATCCGCCGAAGTATAACGGATTTCCGGGGACGTACGTCCAACTGGTGCAGTGCTCGGCAGCCCACACGTGTCAGGCATCCTCGCAGCAGATCAGTCATTTCCAGTTCTTTTTTTCGATCGGACAGGCGTTTTGATTCGGAGACTCTTACTCACGTTTATGGCCGCCGGACTGGCGCGCGGGGTTATCGTCGACGGGATCGCCGTCACGGTTGGAACGCAGGTGATTACCACGAGTGAGATCGAATCGCGCATTCGCCTGACCGCCTTTGAAAACGCTTCGGCACCCTCTTTCGACAGGACGGCCCGCAAGGTGACGGCAGAGCAGTTGATCGATCAAAAGCTGGTGGAACGCGAGATGGATGTCGGGCGTTACCCGCGGTCTGCCGTGGCCGCGCGCGAGGGCCTGATTTCCGCATACGCGAAATCTTACTTCGCATCTGATCCCCGCGCCCTGACCCGAGCCCTGCTGCTGCGTGGCTTGACGGTAGCGGACCTGGAGCAGGATCTGGCGCGCCAGACGGATTTGCTGACGTTTCTCAGTCTGCGGTTTCGACCCGACGCCAGGGCCGGTGATTCGGAAATGGAGGCGTGGCTTCGGGAGCAACGCAAACGTATCCGGATCGAATATCTGGATAAGGATCTGGCCCCGTGAAGCGCAGACTCTGGATTCTCGGCTCCGTTGCGGGAGCGCTGATGTTTGCGGTGATTGCCGCCGTATTGGTGCTTCGGAGCGACTGGCTGCGCGAAAGGGTTCGGGCTGAAATCGTCCGACAGGTGGAAAAAGCGACAGGGGGCCGGGCGGAGCTCGGGCGATTCGATTACGATTGGCGCCACCTCAGTGCCCAGCTGGACAGGTTTGTTATCCACGGTTCAGAAGCGGCGGGTCAGGAGCCGTTACTTTCGGTTGGGCAAATCGTTCTGCATCTTCGGATCATTTCTCTGTTACAGGGGGATGTCCGGATTCAAAGCATCGAGGCGAACCGGCCCCAGGCGCATTTAATTTTTTATCCGGATGGGCATACCAATATCCCAGGCTCAAAGATCGACAAAGGCATGGCGTCACGGAAAATCATCGACCTGCGGATTGGAACATTCAACGTCAGCGATGGCTTAATCACGATCGAGGCGCCGGACGGGCCAACGCGCCGCATTCCGTGGCGTGCATCGGGTGAGAATCTTACGGCCGGCATGACCTATGACGCTTCGGCCGCGCGCTACACGGGCGACATCGCGCTTGGGAAGCTGCATGTTCTCTCGCTCGATCTGGGAGTCGCTGCCAGCCTCTCCTTCGCGAAGAACCGGGTTGCTTTGCCACACGCGTCGCTGAAGAGCGAAGGTTCCCATGTCGAATTGAGCGATGTGGTGATCGATGGCTTTCAATCGCCTGTCACAACTGGTCAATTCAGGGCTGATCTGTCGCTGCCCGAGGTTGCCCGGCTGATCGGCTCTAAATATGCCGTTAAGGGAACCGCGGCCGGCAACGGGCGCTTCCGTTTTGCAGCGCTCTCGGATTATTCCCTGACCGGCAGGCTGCGCGGGTCGGCGATTGATTTCGATAAGCTGCGCAACCTTCGCGTCGATTCGCAATTCGAGACAACGCCCGCGAAGACAATCCTGAGCGAGGTGCGCCTCTTCGTACTGGGGGGCGAGGCCACGGGCCGTGCGGAAACCAGTGACTTCGTTTCGTTCCGCGCGTCGGGGCAGCTGGCGCATTTTGATCTGCGTGAACTGGCGAAGCTCGAAACGCGTCGGCCGCTGCCGTACGACGGCTTGCTATCGGGTTCGTTTGATGCGCACGGACGCCCCGGGCAGCTGAGTTTCGACTCGCATCTGACTTTGTCTCCTGTGGCGCAGGGTGAGCCGGTGCGCGGAGAAGTCGCGCTGCGATATGACGCGGCGGGCGCACGCATCAATCTGGGCGAGTCCTGGCTGCAACTGCCACACACACGCCTCGATCTGTCGGGCACGCTGGGCGACCAATTATCCATAAAAGTGCAATCGACCGATTCTAAGGATCTGAGTCCGGCAATGGATGAGATTAGAGCGGGCATTTCTCAGGAGTTCGCATTCGGATCCCTGGCTTTTGAAGGCAAGGTGAATGGCTCCCTGGCGAACCCGGTGGTTTCCGGTCATACGATTTTAAAGGATGGCCGTTATCAGGATCAATCGCTCGAGTCTTTTGCCGGTGACGTCGCGGTATCCCGCGCGAGTGCGACGGCGAGCCACGCTGAGGTGACGTACGGCGGGGTTCATGCCCGCGGCGCAGGCTCTATCGCTTTGACCAACTGGACGGTACTTCCCAGCTCATCCATAACAGCAACCCTGGAGACGGCGGATGCCAGCATATCGGATATTTTGAAGGCCGCGGGACACAAGGAGGTTGACGTTACCGGCGCCCTCAGCGTCACTGCACGTATTGCAGGCACAGTCGGCGCACCGCTGGCTGATGCCGATGTGGCGCTAATCAAGGGATCCATCTATGGTCAGCCCTTCGATTCGATTTCAGGTCGCCTGCAGGCCGTGAATCGAAGCGATCAGGCGTTGACCGGAGTCTTCGTATCCGGCCCCAAGCGGGTGAACATTGCCGCCCGGTTCGCGCACGCCGGTACGCAGTTCCCGGCTGGAAATCTGGAGTTTAATCTCACCAGCAACACGATGCCGCTGAACCAGATCGCCTTAATCCGGCGGCGCCAGCCGGGGATTCACGGCTTTGGGAAGTTTCATGCAGATGGGTTGTTGAAGATCGGCCACGACGCAAAGCACGAGATTCAGTTCAGTCTGGCTGGCCTGAATGCCGATGCCTCGGCTAACGAGGTGGAGCTCGATGGCCGCAATCTGGGTGATGCGCATTTTACGGCTCAGACGGTGGATGACGTGATGACAGCGCGCTTCGATTCAAACGCGGCCAGGGCGTCTATTCATGGCGCGGGCACGGTTCATCTGGCAGGCGACTACCCATCAAGCGGGCGGGTGACCTTCAGCAACGCCGGCATCAATTCCCTGGCGGCTCTGATCGTAAAGGAAGGTGATGCGAAGAGTCTCGGTTTCGATGGGACCGCCGAGGGTTCCATTGACTTCAACGGCCCCTTGCGGAAGCCTGCCCAAATCACCGCTTCGTTCGATATTCCCCACATCGAGATGAAGCCCCTGCCCGGCTCCGCGGTGGATAAGAACTTTCCCGGCTTCACGATCTCTAATTCCGGACCCCTTCGCGCCATGCTCGCCTCCGCCAAGCGCACACCCCAGCAGGGTCTTTAAGTG
>JBDUBZ010000375.1:0-3815 GCA_040003745.1 Terriglobia bacterium | reverse complement strand
CCGGTTACTGAGGCCGCACGTGAGGTCACCACGATATTCGCGCCAACCGCCCTCAGCTCACGATTGACTTTAT
Organism: Terriglobia bacterium; assembly: GCA_040003745.1. Taxonomy (GTDB): domain Bacteria; phylum Acidobacteriota; class Terriglobia; order Bryobacterales; family Bryobacteraceae; genus BOG-234. The sequence continues at coordinate 3,742 of JBDUBZ010000375.1, read as the reverse complement.
CGCCGATCGAAAGCATGACTCCGAGCATCGAAGTCGCCACGGCGGAACCCAGCGCGACGGCGGCAATGATGAGAGCCTTCCTGCGCGGGGCGCGGCGAATCGAATCCTTCACGAACCGGAGTAGCACGATATTACCCTTTGCGGAACGTGCCTACGCCGCCATCGAGCGCGGTCTCGTCGATCACCAGCGTGGCCCCATCCACATGCGATTTCAAGGGAATCGGATTGCAGCCGCCGGGGGTACCGATGGTGGCGATGACGATATCCGAAGCGCAGTTCCCACAGATGATTTCGAGGCCCTTCTGCGTGTACCCATGAGTGCCGCAGATCTGGCAGGCATCGAGAGCAACGGCAAGGGTGTGATCGGGCTTCTGGATCACAATAAAGCGCACGTGAACCCCCTGATCGTCCACCGTGAAGCGGTGAAGATTGCCGTCACTCACGGAGGCGACCGGTATGCGCACCGCGCTGTTTTCAAACGTTACTGGTGTGGCGGCCGAGAGAGTGGCGGCCTGGCGCGCATAAATGAATTCGGCCGTGATCAGCAGGATAAAAATGCACGAGGCAAACAATGAAGATGTCATCCAGAGCTTTTCGCGGCGGGCGCTCCACCGCGCCTTGCGCAGCGCGGCCCCTTCCATACCCTCTGTCACGGGCCCCCGGCGCTTGCGCCATTCGAGCAGCATCATCGCCGCTGCCAGAGCCAGAATCGTGATCAGGAAAAAGACCTCGTTCTTCACCACCGGACCGACAATCCTCATCTCCGATGGTCCACTTGGAAGCACACCGCTTTCCGAGAGCTCGTGAAGACCGGTGATGGCGAGTTGTGCCACGACTACCATCAGGATTACCGTGGTCATCTGAAAAAATTGCTTCAGATTGACTCGGATTGTGCCCCGGACGAAGCTCACGCCGAAAAGCACGGCCAGACCGATGCCGAGAGCCGCGCCCATCCATTGCAGGACTCCGGAGGTGTCTAATCGAACGGCAGCCAGGAGCAATACGGTCTCCACGCCTTCCCGGAAAATCATGAGAAAGACGAACAGAAAAATCCCCCAATTGCCCTTCGTCCCGTCGCTTCCTTTTTGCAATCGAGTTTCAATACCGGTTTTCATCGTGCTGCCGCTCCGGTTCATCCAGACGACCATACTCAGGACAAATAGTGCGCTGACAATGAGCGTATAACCCTCGAAGACGTCAGTTTTCAGATGAATCTGGCTGAAGCCCCACGCCACCAGAAAGCTGGCAATCACGGCAGTTACGAGCGCACGATACACAATCGGCAGTAGTTCCAGGCGTCCGGTCTTTCGGAGCCAGGAAACGGCTATTGCAATGACGAGGGCGGCTTCCACGCCTTCACGCAATGTGATGACAAACGTCGGGAACATAACGGCAAATGACTTGCAAGAAGATTGTAGCAGAGAACTAAGACCAAATGTGTCCAGGTTCCGTGTAACCATGGTACCGAATGCCGCGCTGGCTCAATCGCAACGTATGGGGCATGACTCTCACGAGTCTGCTATCGGACGCCTGTTATGAGATGGTTTTGTCGGTTCTGCCCGGCTTTTTACCCATTATTCATGTGGCTGCCGCCGCGCTCGGGTGGATCGAGGGCGCTTCCGACGCCTTTTCGAGTTTTCTAAAGCTGTTCGCGGGCTGGTATTCGGACAAGATAGGCCGGCGCAAGTGGATCGTTGTGCTGGGCTATCTTTTTACCGGCACCGGGCTCTCCATCTTCTCTGTCGCCTACAGCTGGATTCCTCTCCTCGCCGGGCGCATGGTCAGCTGGTTCGGCAAAGGCATTCGCGGATCTTTACGGGATGCCATGCTCTCGGAATCGGTGGATCCCGAGGTGCGTGGACGAGCGTTCGGCTTTCATCGCGCAGGCGACACGCTGGGGGCGATCCTCGGTCCGCTGGCTGGAATCGCTCTGCTGGCCTGGCTTCCGAAAACGGCCCCGGACATTCCGTTCCGAACCATATTTTTGTTATCCCTGATTCCCGGCCTGGCCGCTCCCGTGATGTTCGCGATCCTGGTGCGGGAGACCAGGCGGCAGGCTAAGCCGGGCATGAAACTGATCGCATCCATCCGGCAGCTGCCACCTCGATTTCGAACGTTTCTTCTGGCTGTCGCAGTGTTCGGGAGTGGGGACTTCTCGCCAACCCTGCTGACTCTCGCGGCGGCTACGCTGCTGGGGCCAGCGCACGGCCCCGTGCGGGCTGCGCAACTTGCGGCAGTGCTCTACGTGATCCGTAACAGCGTGTATGCGGGCGCGTCCTTTCCCATCGGCTGGCTTTCGGACCGGATGCGGAAACCCCCGCTGCTCGCGGCTGGATATTTATGCGCGGCCCTGACCGCGGGGCTGACCGCGTGGCTCTTCAGCCACGGCGCCGCGGCGTTTCCAGCCCTTGCAGCCGTCTTCGTGATCGCGGGACTATTTGCGGCAGCCCAGGACACTTTGGAGGGAGCGATTCCACCGGACCTCACCAGCCCGGATGTTCGCGGCACCGTGTATGGAACCCTGGGCGCCGTGAACGGAGTGGGGGACCTGATCGCGAGCGGAATGGTGGGAACTCTGTGGACGACCGTGTCTCCGGTGCTGGCGTTCGGGGTCGCCGCCGTTCTGATGGCGACTGGTGCTGCCTGCGTAGCTGTAATCAAGGAGCCGCGGAAAGCTCAGGCGTCCTGAACGCTCTATACTCCGGTTATGCCCGGACGCCTTTACGTGGTATCCACCCCCATCGGCAACCTCGAGGACATTACCTATCGCGCCGTTCGCGTTCTCAAGGAGGTGAACTGGATTGCGTGTGAAGACACCCGCACCACCGGCAATCTGCTGCGCCACTACGGGATTTCGACCCACACCATCAGTTATCACGAACACAACGAGGCGGAACGTGCCATGGAGCTCTTTGCGCGCCTGCAGGCCGGTGAAACGGGTGCGATTGTTTCAGACGCCGGCACGCCGTTGCTCTCAGACCCGGGCTTTCGTCTGGTCCGTGGCGCAGTGGAAGCCCGGGTCAAAGTCGAGGCTATTCCTGGCCCCTCGGCGCTGCTTGCCGCGCTGGTGGTTTCCGGATTGCCCAGCGATCAATTCCATTTCGGTGGATTTCTTCCGGCGAAACAGGGACAGCGCACCCGCCTGTTCGAAGCCCTGTCGGACGAACCGGCCACGCTGATCTTTTATGAAGCGCCGCATCGGGTGCTTGAATCTCTGGCCGACCTCGCGGCGGTACTTCCGCACCGGCAGGTTGCGGTCGCTCGCGAACTCACGAAAATGTACGAAGAGGTCTTGCGCGGCACTGCGGCCGAGATCGTCGCGACTCTCACGGCGCGCGACGCTATTCGCGGTGAATTCGTAATTCTGATTTCGAAGGCGATGGAGCCCGAGCCCGGCGATATACCGGTGGCCGAAGCCATCGAACTCCTGACGGGCGCGGGAATTGCGCGGATGGACGCTATCAAGACCGTAGCTCGCGAACGTGGCCTTTCCAAGCGCGATATCTACAAACTCGTCAACAACACGCGCGGGCCAAAACTAAAATAAACCTTGGCGCGTAAAATCATCATCGCCGGCGGGGGCCTGGCCGGGACCGAGGCCGCGTGGCAACTCGCCCAACAGGGGTTCGATGTCACGTTATGCGAGATGCGTCCGCTGCAGACCACGGACGCACATCAAACCGACCGTCTCGCCGAACTTGTCTGCAGCAATTCTTTCCGCGGTGACAAGCTGGATAACGCC
>JBDUBZ010000374.1:0-3823 GCA_040003745.1 Terriglobia bacterium | reverse complement strand
GCGCCCATCACCTGCGGGATATGCGTGTTGGTGTGCAGCCCCCGCAACTGGTCGCGCCGCAATGCCAGCGGATTGAAAAATCGCTTCTTCGTAAAGCGGTCCCCAACGGTCGCGTAGCGGGGCGTTGACGTCAGCGCCGCGAGGTTATACAGCGCTTCGTTCATGCCGCCGTATTCCTCATCGAGAACCATCTGCATCTGGTCCGTCGAAAGAGCCGCCGTCCATTGATCGGTCCAGTCCGCCATGCCCTGCGCAATGCGCAGCGCCGTATCGCTTCCGCAATGCACGTGCGCGTCGATCATTCCCGCCAGAATCTTGTGATACGTGTAAAACGGCGCCCAGACCCGCGTTCGGGCCTTCAGCCGGTCGAACTGCGATAAGGGGAAGGCGCTGAGATAGCCGCCGCCCAGACGCTCCTGGCATTTGCCCAGCTCCGCGACGATGTAATCGGCCTTCTTCTTCATCTCCGGGTCGCCTGTCGACGCATACATCAGCGACAGACCTGAAATGTAGTGGCCCATGAAGTGGCCCCGCAGTTCACCGTCAGGCTTCTCCCAGCCGCCGAGCGCCTTAGCGGACGACGGCAGACCCGCATTCAGGCGAAATGTATGCAGCAGCCGGTCGGCGTCATAACGCCGCAGCAGCCCTCGATTGGACTCCTGCGCGTTCAGAAACACGCTGGGCAGAAGCCGAACCTGCGCCAGCGGAAACGGCGCGACGCGCAGCTCGAGATCCTTGCGCGCAAACGTCAGCGGCTCGTCGAACGGAGCCCACGCGGGCGCGGTCCCGACCTGCTCTTTCGGAGCCGCCGGATCCCCCGGCACCGAAGCATTCGTGATGGGCCGCGGCGGGGGCGCCTGGGCCAGGAGACCGGCCACCGGAGCGGCCCCCGCAACAGTGAGGAATACGCGCCTTCCGAGTTTTGGGGAATTGTTTGCAGATTTCATGGCTTCACCGCAATAATACTTCATCTTGCGCGATTGACGACGGGACCTGAGCCCGGATAAAACGGCATTTGAAGGGAGTGTTTAAAACTTCTGGTTTATATCTCAACTCGCGGTCCAGGGCGCGTTTTTTCTGGCCGCTTCAATCTCCACCCCTCCTCAATTTCGCCGCCCGGCTTAACTTCAGTGACAGGTAGTCAAAAAAACCTAAAGATTTGTAATGACACCGACCGCCCAAAGGACATAGAATTCCGGTGATGCCTCTTTGTCTTCCGGTGTCACCCTCGGGCCGCGAAAGGAGCCCCTTATGAAACACATCTGCCGTCTCTCTCTGCTTCTGCTCGCAGCCATTTCCCTCGTCGCGCAAAACGACCGCGGAACCATCACCGGAACCGTCTCCGACCCTGGCGGCGGGGTAATCCCCAACGCATCGGTCGTAGCGAAGAACGTTGAGACCGGAGCCTCTTCTCAAACGGTCACCACCGGCACCGGCAACTTCACACTCTCCTCCCTCCCGGCGGGCCCGTACGAGGTTTCCGTTGAAGCTCCCGGATTCAGCAAGTACGTCCAGACAGGCATCCTCGTTCAGGTGGCCATCACGGCGCGGCTCGATATCGTGCTCAAGATCGGCAGTACTTCCGAAACCATCAGCGTCAACGCCGAAGCCACCATGCTTGCCACGGAAAGCGCGGAAGCAAGCACCAACGTTACCGGCGACCGGATCAACAGCCTTCCGCTGAACTTCGGCGGCGGCGCGGGCGCTATCGGCGCCATCCGCAATCAGATGGCGTTCGTCATTCTCTCGCCCGGAGTCGCGGGCTCTGGCACCGGCGCGCGCATCAATGGCTTTTCAGGCAATTCCTTCCGCGTCATGATCGATGGTCAGGACTCCACCAGCGGAAACACGCAGTCGCGCGTCGATGAAACCGCAGCGTCGGTCGAAGCCATTGAAGAGTTTACGCTTCAGACCTCGAACTTCTCCGCCGAGTACGGCCAGGCCCTCGGCGGCATCTTCAATTTCACCATCCGCTCAGGCACCAACGGCTACCACGGCTCGCTTTTCGAATACCTCACCAACGAAGACCTCAACGCCACCCAGCCGCTCGCCACAACTCACGTGCGGCCCGTTTCCCGCAAGAACGATTTCGGCGGCACCATTGGCGGCCCCGTCCGTATCCCGAAGATCTACAACGGAAAGGATAAGACTTTCTTCTTCTTCAACTGGGAGTACTTCCGCAATAAGACGGCCAGCACGGGCGTCTTCCAGACGGTTCCCACCACCGCCTATCGCAATGGCGATTTCAGCGCGGCTCTCACCAATCGCGTCCTCGGGACCGATGGGCTCGGTCGGCCCATCATGGAAAACGCCATCTATGATCCAAATACCAACCGGACCATCAACGGCGTTGTCTATCGCGATGTCTTCCCGGGCAATATCATCCCCAGCTCGCGCTTCGATCCCGTCGCCGTGGCCGTCCAGAAGTTCATCCCTTCTCCCATCAACAACAGCCTCAGCAACAACTGGCAGCAGAACGGCGTCTACGTGAAATCGAACTCCGCGCCGGCTTTCAAGATCGATCACGCGATTGACCAGAACGACAAGCTCTCTTTCTATTACGGTTACCTGACCACCGTTCAGAAGAGCAGCTTCGACAGCCTGCCCACTCCCATCACCGCCACGCGCTTCCAGGAGATCTACTCGCACACTACGCGCCTGAACTACGACCGCACCTTTTCCCCCACCGTGCTGTTCCACGCCGGTGCGGGCTTCATCCGCTATATAAACCCCGACAGCGCATCTCCCGAAGTACTGAACTTCGACGCTGTTAAAGACATCGGATTCAAGGGCAGCGCCACCACGCCCGGCGGTTTCCCCCGGATCGCAGGCCTGAGCAGCGGAGCCAGTTCCAGCTTCGGCGGCATGAGTCTCGGAATGGGGCCCGTCAACGCGAACCTCTACTTCAACGACAAGTGGACGTCGGTCGCGAGCCTCACCTGGATCCGCGGCAATCATTCCTTCAAGCTGGGCGGAGAGATGCGAGTCGATATCTTCACCGACCGGAACTCGCGCGGCGCCCAGGGCGTCCTCAACTTCGCCGCCTCGGAAACCGGACTTCCCGCCACTCAGGGACTCACTCTGCCGGGCGGCACCAGTGTGGGGCTTAATTACGCGAGCTTCCTTCTGGGCCTGGTGGACAACGCCAGCGTAAACGCCGTTCAGGATCCCCAATGGAGAAAAACGTCCTGGGGCGCCTATATTCAGGACACCTGGAAGGTCACGCGCAAACTGACTCTCGATTACGGCCTCCGCTGGGATTACGAAGCGCCTGGTCATGAAATCTGGAACCGCGTCGGCACGATTGGGTTCAGCACGCCGAATCCCGCTGCCGGAGGTCTGCCCGGAGCGATGATTTATGCGGGCTATGGCCCGGGCCGCTGCAACTGCGATCTTTCCCCGCGCTATCCCTACGCCATCGGTCCGCGCCTCGGCGTAGCCTATCAGATCAATCCGAAGACGGTATTTCGCGGCGGGTGGGGCATCTCTTACGGCAATCTTTCCGGGCTCGGCTACATTACGAACTCCGTGTGGAACGGCGTGGGCTTCAACTCCATCTCCTGGAATGCCCCGGGCGCGGGCGATCCGGCCGCCATCCTGCGCAACGGCCTGTCGTATAACGTTGCGGATCTCTACAAAGCCACGCTCGATCCCGGCGCGCTGCCTCTGCCTGGACAGAACAACGCCCCGCAGGTGATTATCGATCCCAGCTGGGGCCGGCCCCCGCGCATCAACCAATGGTCGGTGGGCATACAGCGGGAAGTTTCGCGCAATCTCTCGGTGGAAGTCGCCTATGTCGCAAATCGTGGCGTATGGCTCAACG
>JBDUBZ010000373.1:0-3830 GCA_040003745.1 Terriglobia bacterium | reverse complement strand
CGGTAACCAACCTCCCTACCTCAGTTCAGGCTCATCCTTCGATGAGAAAATGCTCCGTCACAAGTTACACTACTGCTTCTTTGGCTCCGTATTCCTTGAGTTTATTGTGCAGCGTTTTCAGGCTGATACCGAGAATATCCGCAGCCCTGGTTTTGTTGTTCTTCGTATGCTCCAGCGTGCGCACAATCAGAGTCCGCTCCGCGTCCTCTACAGTCGTCCCGATTCCAATCCGAATTTCGGTGGACTCCTCCTGACACAACGCCGGAACGGCCGGCGGAACGGAAGAATTCTCAGCCGGAGCCATCGCCCGCAGGTGAACCGGCATGTGCGCCATCTGAATTGTTCCCTGGCCCGCAATGATGACCGCCCGCTCCAGCGCGTTGCGCAGTTCGCGAACATTGCCCGGCCAGTCGTGAGAGAGCAAGACCTCCAGAACCTCGGGCGCCAGATCGGTCACGCTAGTGTCGTGCTTCCGGTTCAGATCCGTAATCAGGCTCTCGGAAATCGAAGGAATGTCCTCGCGCCGGTCGCGCAGCGGAGGCAGGTGAATATGAAAGACATTCAGGCGGTAGAAGAGATCCTCGCGCAGATGTCCACCCTTGACGGCTTCGTCCGGCACCTTATTCGTTGCAGCCACAATGCGCACATCCACTTCAAATTCCGCCTTACCGCCCAGCCGCCGGACCTTCGAATCCTCCAGCACCCGCAGCAGCTTCGCCTGCGTACTCATCGGCATCTCGCCAATCTCGTCGAGCAGCAGCGTGCCGTTCTGCGCCAGTTCGAAACAGCCGGCGCGCCGCTCCGTGGCTCCCGTAAACGAACCCTTCTCATGCCCGAACAACTCGCTCTCAATCAGCGTCTCGGGCAGCGCCGCGCAGTTGACGGCAACGAAAGGCCCCATCCGCCGGGGGCTCAGCGCATGGATGGTTCGAGCCGCCAGTTCCTTGCCCGTGCCGCTTTCGCCTGAAATCAGCACGCAGGCTCGGCTCGGCGCACCTTGGTGCAGCAGCGAGTAGATTTCCTGCATGCGTCCGGAACTGCCCACCAGTTCGCCCACAGAGCCCTTGTATTGCAACTGCCTCTCCAGGACCTTCTTCTCGTTGCGCAGTCCCGAATGCGCCCCGGCCCGCCGCAGCAGCGTCTGCAGAACGTTGGCCTGGATGGGCTTCTCGACGAACCAGAATGCGCCCATCTCATGCACGGTCCGCACCGCCGTTTCCACGTTGCCGAACGCCGTGACTACGATGACCGGAGGCATGTCGCCCGCCTCCCGCAGCGCGCGCAGCAGTCCAATGCCGTCAAGACCGGGCATGTTCATATCGGTGACAATCACGTCCGCCTGAAACCCTGCCAGCTTCGCCAGCGCCTCGCCGCCTTCGGACGCAGTTTCCGCGTGCATACCCCAGGCCTTCACCATTCCGGCCAGACCTGTTCTCTGACTGCTTTCGTCGTCGACGATCAGGACGTTCAATTTTCTGGGGCTCCCATGCTACAGTTCCGATTCTAAGTCCCGGAGGCGGAAAGTGATTCCAGATTCCGTATGATTAGAAACGTATTGGGAGAGCGCTCATAGAAGCGCAAAGATTCGCAAAGAGATCCTCACGCGCTGGCAATTGCTGCCATCGTATTGATACACACCCGCTCATGCACACCAGACGCTCGTTCTTCCGCCAGTCCGTCGCGGCCGCGATCTGCACCCAGGGCGCTTACCGGCTGATTGCCCAGCAGGAGGAACCCACCTTCTCGAGCGCAGTCAATGTCGTCAGTGTCCTCGCCACCGTCCGCACCAAAAACGGTGAGATCGTTCAGAACCTCGGGAAAGACGACTTCACCCTTACTGAAGGCGGACGGCCGCAATCCATCACCTACTTCTCGCGTGAAACCAATTTGCCGCTCATTCTCGGTCTTCTGATCGATACCAGCGGAAGCCAGCGCATGGTTTTAAATGAGGAGCGCGCCGCCAGCTATAACTTCCTCGAAAAAGTCCTGCGGCCCGATGTCGACCGCACTTTCCTCGTCCATTTCGATTATCGGCCCGAGGTGCTGCAGAACATGACCAGTTCAAAATTGAAGCTCGAATCGGCCCTGAATCGCCTCACCCTGCCCTACGAGATGCCCCGCGGCGGTGGCACCACGCTCTACGATGCCGTCTACCTTTGTTCGAACCTCATCACAGCGAAACAGACCGGACGCAAAGCCTTCATCCTGCTGACCGATGGCGAAGACACCAGCAGCCGTACCTCTGAAGCGGACGCCATCGCAGCCGCACTGCGCGCCGACACCCTCATCTACTCCATCCTCTTTTCGGACGAGAGCTTCGGCGGCCGCCAGTTCGGCGCCGATGGCAGGAAGGTCCTTAAGAAGATGTCGAAGGACACCGGCGGTGGATTTTTCGAGGTCTCGGCGAAGCAGCCGCTGGAGGCAACTTACCGGCAGCTCGAAGAAGAGCTCCGCAACCAGTACAGCTTCGGTTACACCTCAACCGATTCCTCCGGCAAAGGTTTTCGCCCCATCAAGATCACGACCCATCGGCGCGACCTGGTGGTGCAGGCCCGCTCCGGTTACTACCCCACGCCGCCCGCCCGACGCTAGCCACCAAATACCCGTTCCCACCAGCCAGCCAAAACCATTGTTGGATAATGAGGCTTGACCGTCGAGGCACTGGTCCGGCGCGCACGCCGCCGGTACGCAATCAATGAAGCGTGGGCGCAACTCGTCTTCGCCGCCTCTGTCACGCTTGGCGCACTCGCCATCCTGCTGATCCTTGGCACCCGCTACCTCGACTGGTGGATTCTGCTGCCCGTCGCAGCCGCTGCCCTGGCCCTCGGAGCGTACCGTGTGTGGCGGCTCATCCCCGGTGAATACTCGACGGCCGTGCGCATCGACCGCAACGCCGGTCTGCGGGATTCGCTCTCGACAGCGCTGCACTTCAGGCTTGAACCTTCCCCGTTTGCCACGTCTCAGAGGCGCCTGGCCGAAGAGGCGGCCAGGGGCGTCGATCTGGAACAGGCAGCCCCGTTCACCATGCCGCGCTCGCTCTACGTCATGGCGGGGATGGCGCTGCTGGCATCGGCTCTCGTAACCGTTCGTTTCTTCTCTGCCCATGGACTCGATCTGCGCGCGCCCATCACCGAAGTCCTCTTCGAAGATGCCGCCGCCGGTCCGCGCGCCAAAGCGAAACAGACGGGCGTAGACCTGACTGAGCGCAAGCGCCTCGAAGCTGCTGAATCCCTGCTGGCAAAACTCGGCGTTCCGCTCAGTCCCGACGACGCAAAGCAGAACGAGGCTCTCGACAAAGCCATCGACCACGCGCTCGATAATTCCGGCAACGCGGGCGCGAAAGCGGATAAGGGCGATGGTACGAAAACGGGCAAGCCGGGCGATCAGGGAGCCCCCGGCGATCCCATGGACAAGCAGGCGGCGGGCGACCCCAACAGCGCGCAGGACGGCAAAGAAGCGGGCGCCAGCGATAAGGCCGGCTCCAAAAACGGCGGCGACAGCCCCAGCCTTATGTCCAGGCTGAAAGACGCCGTCTCGAATATGTTTTCCAGGCCGAGCGGGAACGATGGTGGTCAGAAGGGCCAGCCGCAGAAAGGATCGGGCGGAAAGCAGGATAAAACGGGCGGGCAGAAGAGCGGTGATAAAGGTCGGAAGCAGGGGCAGGATCAGCAGGGCTCGGAAGAAGGCGAGCCCGATGGCGATGCCCAGCAGGGGCAGCAGTCCGATGGGAAGCCCGGTGCAAAAAGTTCGCAGCAATCCTCGCAGGCGGGCAGTGGTATGGGCCATCAGGATGGCGCGAAAGATCTCAAGGCCGCCGAACAGTTGAAAGC
>JBDUBZ010000372.1:0-3869 GCA_040003745.1 Terriglobia bacterium | reverse complement strand
CCGCGGTTCTCCAGAGCCCGGCAGTCTGCCAGGGCAGGTTGGCTAGGTCCAGAACGGTTCTTCAGCCGGCACGAATTCAATCGGAACGCCCTTAACAAAGGTGCGCATCCACTTCGCGAGATCCTCCATGCCAGCCTGCTCCGACACCACGTGCCCAAGCATGATTAAGCCCTTGGCGATACCCAGCGAGGCCGCATCGGCCACGTATTCCACGTTGTCGAAGCCTCCGTCGGCCTCCTGTTGTTCGCCCCCAATGACCACATCGGCCTCGGCGGTCATTCTGGGCGTCGCATAGCCCGGTCCCACCAGAATCTTGCTGATCTTCGCCTTCGGGTCCCCCACGCAGCGAATTGCCCGCGCTCCGGTCAGGCGCTTCACCTGCGACGCAAACTCGCCCAGCGTGGTCTCCGGAATCGTCATTATGCCGGGCCGCATCAGGGCATTTTCGCCACCCTTGATACCAACGGATCGCAGCTCTCCAACCACCGTGTAATCCGGCCGCATGGAGTGCATATGATCGTGCATCCGCCATACGATCATGCCGTTATCGTTAACAAACGCCACCTTCAATTTATAGAGGTCGTTCGATGTCAGATCCTTCGTATCGTCGCGATCGTTCCAGAACGTGTCCTCGTGCGAGATGACCATATTCAGGCCCGCACGGTTCGCCCGCTGGAGCATGTCAAGGGTCACCATCATCGTTGTCGCAATGCCTTTGACCGTGGAATCGGGGTTCCCGATCTTGAACGTATCCCGAAACGACTGCTCATTCCAGGGCACGCCGACGTTCTTTTTGATCAGCTCCACTACTTCACGCCCTGTCATTACACCGCCCTCCAGTAGAGATCCCCGGTACTGATCCAGTGCGAGGGGACTTCCTTCACGATGGTTTTCAGCCATGCGGCACACGCACGCATTCCCGGATCTTCCGAGGCCACACGGCCAATCGTCACCAGCCCGCGCTTCTGGCCGGCGGTAGCAATGTCGGCGGCGTAGAAAGTGTTTTCCCATTCGCGCACTTCGCCGGCGATGAGCAGGTCCGTTTCGGTATATCGCTGCCACATGAGGGTTGGCGTCATTACGCCCGGATACAGCATGACCCGCCGCACCAGCGCCTTCCGATCGCCCACAGCGCGCAGGCCGCCGCGGAGGTTAAGCTTTTTGCGGATCAGGGCAACCGTGTCCTCGGTTGTGGCGGCTGGAATCCCGTAGATTATGTCGTCCGGTTTAATCCGATATTTGCTCCAGCCCAGTGACTCGGCCAGTCCCGTCGTCATTTCATTCTCTTTACGCGCCTGCCAATGGTCGCGCAGCCGGAAGACGACGAGCCCGTTCTTCTCGATGAACTCCTTCTTGGCGATATACACCGGATCGTCGGCAGCCACGCCCCCGAAGCCGCGTCCCGATCCGCGGCCGTTTTGGCCTCCGGCGGCTGGCGGTGGCGCAGCCCCATCCTGTCGACCATAGAACGTTGGTTCATACGTGAGGATTAAATTCGTCCCGGCCTTCGACGCCTGCCTCAGGACGTCCATTGTCGCCATCGCCGTAGTCGCGATTCCCTTCAGCGGGGTATTCGGGTCGCCGGCCTTGAAGCCGTCCGGACCGGCCGCCGGCCATTCTCCGCCCAGGGTGGTCTTGATTCGTTGCACAACATCCTGAGCAGTGAGCGCACCAGCGGCTTCCGCAGGGGAGTGTGCCGCCAGGAGCGTTCCGGTCACAATGGCAAATTGCCGCCGCGATACGCCTGTGTATTTCATACTTCGCTAGAGCATATCATTCGGGTCTGGAACGAATCGGTGCGGAATCGGCTTCATAGACAAGCAAGAGGGGAGTGCCACAACCACCAGTGCGGCCGTCCGATTGATTCAATGTCATGCGCGTCTTACCGTAAGCTAACGCATTCTAACTTCCCCCGTCACTCACTCAGACGGCACACTGCACTCAGAGGGACTGAGAATGAAGTTCGGTTTGATATTCATATCGCTGTTAAGCGTGGTGGCGAGCGCTCAGGAGTCATGGAGCGACCACACCATTGAGGCCAATCGGCTGCGGTCCGCCGCCCATTACTCCGAAGCCGAGGGGCTGTACAAGGCCGCGCTGGGGCAGGCCGAGGCGTTCCCGGGTGATGTAAGACGTGCCGAAAGTCTGAACAATCTGGCCGCGTTGTACTATGCGACCGGGCGCTACGCCGCCGCGGAGCCGCTCTATCGCGAGGCCATCGCTGCGGTACCGTCCGGCCAACGCCAGGTTGCGTTGTTTTCAAGCAACCTGGCCGCACTTTACAAAGCGCTGGGACGTTATCGCGAAGCCGAGCCGCTTTACGAAACCGCCCTTGGCATTCTAGCCCGGACGGATGGCGCAGCGAGTCTTGAGTACGCCGTGAGCCTCGATAACCAGGCGGAGTTGTTTCGCACGGAGGGCCGGTTTAACGATGCGGAAAAGACCGCCCGGCGGGCCTGCGCCCTGCTTGAAAAGAGCGCCGGCAGCAACAGCGCCCACTATGCCAACGGCCTCAATCTGCTGGCGCTTACCGACCGGGCGCTGGGGCGCGATGACGAAGCCGAACCGCTGCTCCGAAAGGCGCTGGCAATTCGTGAGGAGACGCTTGGTCCCGAACACCCGGACGTAGGCATTTCGATGAATAATCTGGCTGAGTTTCTGACAGTTCGGCAGCGGTATGTGGAGGCGGAGCGCCTTGCGCGGCACTCGGTGGCAATTCTCGAGAAGTCACTCGGTCCCGAGCATCCATCGGTCGCCGTGAGTTTGAACGGCCTCGCCCAGGCGCTGCGTCTGGAATCGCCCGACATTGAAGTGGAGCCGCTGTACGATCGCGCGCTCGCGATCTGGCGGAAGAACCCCGGACCGGAACATCCGGATTACGCGCGCGGGCTGGGCAATCTCGCCGATTATTATCGGACCCGCGGCAGAGTGAAAGAAGCCGTGTCGCTCTATCGCGAATCGATCGCCATCCTGACGAAAGGGCTGGGCCCGGAACATGCGGACACGGCACGCCGGCAGGCGATGCTGGCGGAACTGCTCGATCTTCGGCGTCGCTATGAGCAGGCCGGCGGAGGAACTCTAAGTCACGAGGCGCATTCGGCGCAGTAGGCGCACAAAGCGGAGCTCACCACGGAGGCTGTCGTAGACGGGATTGATGTTGAGGTTGGTGAGAGGCAGCTCGCGGCGATGGCAGCCCGCTTCGAGTGCCCGCAGGGCCAGGTCTCTTTCAATAGGATCGTCCGGCGTACCTTCCAGTCCCGCGAGACCCATGTGAATAATGGCGATCGACGTGGAGGTCACGTAGCGCGTCTTCGCGGCTTCCTCCAGCTGTCCGAGTAGCTCGCGAGCCCGCGCAGAGTTGCCTGCCAGCGCATAAGCCTGACCCAGGGCCCCGAGAACGTTTGGGATCTCTCCAATAAGCGCATGTGCCTTCTCAAGCATGTGGATCGCTTCGTCATACTCGCCCTTCTGAATCAGGGCGCGTCCAATGGAGGCCCACGCCTTGTAGTAATTAGGGTCCAGTTCGAGCGCTTCCCGATACGCGTCGATGGCCTTGTCGTAACGGCGCGATACAAGGTCCAGATAGCCGTCGCATTCTACGATGATGGGCGACAGCGGATCGAGCTGCCGCGCGATATCGACCTCGCGCTTTGCTTCCTCCAGACGCCCCAGCGGAGCGAGAAGGTCCCCTGAATACCAGAAGTGCCCAACCGAATACCCGGGATTCAGCTGAATGGCGCGCTTAAAGAGCATCTCGGATTCCGCCCACTCCCATTCGTAAGAGGAACGAATGATGGCGAGTGAGGTCCAGGCTTCGCCCATCAAAGGATCTATTGCCGTAGCCCGGCCGGCGGCGTGTTTGGGCTGCT
>JBDUBZ010000371.1:0-3874 GCA_040003745.1 Terriglobia bacterium | reverse complement strand
CCGACCTCTTCCGTGTCAAGGAAGCGCTCTAACCAACTGAGCTACGAGCCCACAAGGAGGGAAAAATGGAACGAACCGCTATTATAACAATCGCGCCAGCCGCTTCTTCACCTCGCTCGCATTCTTCGCCTGCGGAGCCAGTTGCAGATACTTCGTATACGCCTCGCGCGCGGCCTTCGCATCCGGCAGTTTCGCTTCCGCTTCACCCAGCCAGAACCACGCCTCGGCGTTTCCGTCGTTCCACTTCGTAGCATCCCGGAACCGCTGCACAGCCGCTTTATAGTCCTTCTTCGACTTGAAATAAAACAGCCCCACCGAAACGTCGCGCTGCGACTTCACCGGATTGAAACTGAATTCCTCCGCCTTATGCGCCGCGGCATCCTCATCGGGCGGTAGTTCGGCGGCGGGATCTTTGACCTCCTGCGGCTGTGCTCCGGCCAGTCCTGCGAAAAGAAGCGCAACGGCCCAACGTGACATAATTCAAGTATATTGTCCCTGCGGGAACCTGGCCAGCTTCGGGAACCTTCCCAGGAAGGCCTCCGGGAAAAAGTAGCGCAACTGCCCTTCGGGCCCGGAGTGTATCTCTACAAAGACGGCGCCGCCAAAATCATCTATGTCGGTAAGGCCAAAAGCCTTCGCGCCCGCGTTCGCAGCTACTTCAATGAAGACCGGCTGGCTGAAGCCAAAACCGGCTCGCTGATCCGCGAGGCGCGCGATATCGACTACATCCTGGTCGATAACGAGAAGGAAGCGCTCGCTCTCGAAAACAATCTCATCAAGCAGTACAAGCCGCGCTACAACGTCCTGCTGCGCGACGACAAAACCTACCCCTACGTCAAGCTGACCAATGAGCGGTACCCGCGCGTTTACGTTACGCGGCGCCTCAAGAAAGACGGCACGTATTTCGGCCCCTACTTCCCCGGCAACCTCGCGCACCGCCTCGTGCATTTCATCCACCGGCATTTTCTCGTCCCGTCGTGCAAGGTGGATCTCAATCGCTTCCACCCGAAGCCCTGCCTGCAATACCACATTCATCGCTGCCTGGGCCCCTGCGTGGAAGTGCTGACCACGCCCGAAGCCTACGCCACCGCGGTCCGCCAGGTCCGGCTGTTCCTTGAGGGCAGGCATGCCACTCTCGCAAACGAATTGCGCGAGCAGATGAGAGTGGCCTCAGAGGCCATGCGCTTCGAAGAAGCCGCCTCCATTCGCGATCTGATCTCGACTGTCGAAGAGATGGACCAGCGCCAGAAAATGGCCGCCGCTTCGGGTGACGATGTCGATATTTTCGGCTATTACGCCGAGCCGCCGCTGGTCGCGGTGAATCTCTTCCATCTCCGTAACGGCGTAGTGGTCGACCGCCGCGAGTTTTTCTGGGAAGACTGCGATGAATTCGATGCGCCCGAGTTCTTTTCCACGCTGCTCCTGCAGATCTATCTCGACCAGCAGTATGTACCTGGCATCATCCACCTCCCGGTGGATTTCGAAGACCGCGACGCCATGGAAGAGCTTCTTGCCGAGAAGAAGAATCGGAAGGTTGAAATACACACCCCGCAGCGAGGCCCCAGGCGGGCGATGCTGAATCTGGCGCAGACCAACGCCAAACACAGTTTCGATGCGCGCTTCCGCATCATGAAGCCCTCATCGCAAGCCATCCAGACCGCCCTCCGGGATGCACTGTCCCTCCCCGAGCCAGTCCGGCGTATCGAATGCTTCGATATCTCGCATGTGCAGGGTACCGACAAAGTAGCCAGCATGGTGGTCTGGGAAGAAGGCCGCATGAAGAAGGCTGACTATCGCAAATTCATCATCCGAACCGTAGAGGGAAATGACGATTTTGCGAGCATGCGCGAAGTAGTGGGCCGCCGTTATGCCCGGCTGCAGGCGGAGAATCAGCCCATGCCTGGGCTAATCCTGATCGATGGCGGCCTCGGTCAGCTGCATGCCGCCGCCAACGCGCTCCACGAAATAGGAATCATCAATCAGCCGCTCGCCTCCATCGCCAAGCGTGAAGAAATTATCTACGTCCTCGGTCAGGAGAGTGAGCCCATCGTGCTCGACCGTTTCTCGCCCATCCTGCACCTGATCCAGACCATTCGCGATGAAGCGCACCGGTTCGCAGTCACCTTCCACCGCACCCGGCGCAACGCGCGCACGCTGACTTCCGAGCTCGACCAGATTCCCGGGATCGGCCAGATCACGGTGCGAAAGTTATTGAAGGAATTCGGCAGCTCCGCGCTGGTGCGGCAGACCAGCGAAGAGGAACTGGCGAAGCGCGTGGGCAAGGCTTCCGCGCGCCGCGTGAAAAGTTATTACGACGCGCTGAGCGCGTGAGCTTCCGCCGCAATCGCTGGCAGCGCCGCCGGATCCACACCGAATTCCGTTTTGTAGCGAGCGGCGAAATCGGCAACCGGCTGGCGCGCAAGAAACATAGGAAGTTCGCGCCCTTCTTTAATTTTGATCTGCCCGCGCGCATCGCAATCGATCAGCCCCCGCGTGAGCTTGCAGGTGCGTTCCGACATGTTGACACGGCCAGGCACGCCGCTCGATTCCATTCGCGCGGCAAAATTGACCGTGTTGCCCCATATATCGAAGGCGAATTTGCGAATGCCGACCACTCCGGCCACCACAGGGCCGCTGTGCAAACCCACGCGGATGTTCCAGCCGGTGCCGTCGGCCTTCGCGCCCAGCTCTTTCACCACCTGCACCATTTCCATGGCAGCGAGCACGCCATCCACCGCATGCGAAGCGCTCGGGGTCGGAAGGCCGCTCACGAACATATAGGAATCGCCGATGGTCTTCAGCTTCTCGAGCCCATAGCGCGCGATGATTTCATCGAAGCGCGTGAAATATTCGTTCAGCGCATCCACCAGCCTGCCCGCCTGCATCTTCTCGCTCGAAAGCGTGAAGCCGACGAAGTCCGTGAAGCACACCGTGACGTCGTCAAACGCCACCGGCTTCACGGCGCCTGTGCTCTTGAGTTCGCCGGCAACGGCGGCGGGCAGAATATTCAGCAGCAGATCGTGGCTCTTGCGTTCCTCGGCGCGAATCTCCACCGTTCGCTGCTCCACAAGCCCTTCGAGGCGCCGCTTGTCCGCTTCGAGTTGCTTAGTCCGGGCGTGAACTAGGGCCGACACCGAGAATGCCGTTAAGACCGCGTAAATAAAGTAAGCCCACCACGTCCGGTACCACGGCGGAGACACCGCGAAGGCAATCGCCGCGTCTTCGCTCACAACGCCATGCGGCGTGCGCGCACGCAATCGCAATCGATAAGCTCCCTCGGGCAGGTGCGTATAGGGCGCCTTGATTTCATGACTCCATTCGGACCAGTTACGATCGCTGCCTTCGAGACGCATCTGGTATTCAACCGCCGCCGGGTTCTCATAAAAGGGCGCGGCGAATTCGAAGCGCAGCGCATTATCGCGCCACGGCAGACGCACCGAGCTGAACAAGCCCGCGCCGCCATAAAGCACTTCGTTGTTGTTGCTCGAGATCACCACGCGGCGCGCCATCACGCGGAAATTCCGATCGGGATTTCCCGACAGCGCCCGGTCCCACCGATGCAGGACGAACTTCTGGCCTGACGCCCAGGCTACCCCATCGTCGTCGAGCGCCATCCAGTAAATTTCCTGGATTCCCGCCGGCAGCAACGGCATGGGTCGCCATCGGTAGCCTGACTTTTCGCGCGTGAGATATCCGTGGTATTTCACGCCCGTAATCCAAACCTCGCCATTGCGGCCTTCAAAAACGTTGTAGACGTCGCGGCTTCCATCGGCAAATTGGGTGCCCAGGCGTGTGTCGGGCATGAAACGCCGGCTGCTTTCGGAATACTGTTTCAGGCCTGTGGTGGTGGCGAAAACGACCTTGCCACCCAACC
>JBDUBZ010000370.1:0-3922 GCA_040003745.1 Terriglobia bacterium | reverse complement strand
ATTGGCGGCACGCCGATCCAGAGCTCCCTCGACGTTCTTTTTTCTCAGGCAACCCCCGAGCCCACCTTTCTGGCTCTGACCTGCCTCGGCTTTCTGGGCACTTACGTTACCGCAGGAGTGCTCTATCGAAGCTCTAAAACCTAGTCTTCAACGACGTGAGTTTCGAAATCTTTCCTGTGTATTGCCCATTGGGCGCGGTCAAACGCGCCCGTTTTAGATAAGCAGCCCACTGCGGCATACGACATTTCGAGCGTATGGTGCGTATTGTCATGGGCGAACAAACCCTGGCGACCGAAGGTCAACAGACCCTCAACTCCGCCAATCCATTCATCCATTGCGGCAAACCGCTCTTCAAAACCGCGCCGGTAGACGGGATAGGCCTGCCGAAGACGGCGCGTGAGCACCTTCACTACACCGGCTGGCTTCGGCAGCCCTGCCTTCTCCATCCAGCCGCAAAGGCGGCGGCCCAGCTCTTCGTCACTCATATCCCACTCCGGCAGACCGGGGTCTGACGGCAGTTCCGCGCACAGCACCGTCTTACCGGCGGGCGCGGTGGCCGAGCTGAAATTTTTGGGCTCGGAAAGGCGCGAGATGGGGATCGATTCTTCGGGAAAGTAGTAAGCGTCGGTCGAGGTAAATTGATCCTGCGCGAGCACCAGATAAATCAGGATCATGCCGCGGAAGGCTACGTTCGACGAAGCTTCAAGAACTTTTGCGGGCGGGGCCGGGTTCATTCCTTTTAGCAGAATACTAATCGGAATGGTGGACCAGACCTGGGGAGTCTCAATCTCATGCTCCTCGCCATTTATCTGGTAGCGCACGGACCGAATCCCTTTTTCATCGCGATCGATCCCGGTAAAGCGCGCGCCGAACTTGAAATCGGCGCCTGCATCGCGGGCAGCCTCGTACAGGCACTGCGTGATCTGCCCGAAGCCCTTACGCGGGTAATAGAATTTTCCGGCGCCCTCGGGCTTCATGCCCGGAATCTGCTTTGAGATCTTGCGCAGGATCTTTCCGATAGAACTGCCGGACACCCGCTTCTGCGCAGTGGCGAGTGCGAGATCCTCCGGTTCCACACCCCAGAGCTTCCGGGCGTAAGGGAAATAGAATTCTCTGCATATCGTGCGGCCCAGCCCCTTTTCAAGTACCGACGCGAAGGTTTCCGGCCCGGTGCTTTTCTTCGGTATGGCCTTTCGCGCGATATCCCCCAGAACGCTTAGTGCGAAGCTCTTGGGCAGCCGCAGGAAAAGATCGAGCGGCTTCAGGGGAAAGTGGATCCAGCGGCCCTGCAGCAAAATTCTGCCATGGCGCGTCTGGTAGAGCAGATCATTCCCGAGGAGGCGGCGCAGATCTTCCATGATCGCGGGAGCGACCACAGGATGAAGGCGATGGCTGCCGAAATCGCAGTGCACACCATCGATATCGAAGCTGGAGGCATTGCCGCCCACGCGGTCGTTCTGCTCGAGCACGGTAACGCGGGCGATGCCCTTGCTGACGAGCTGGTAGGCGGCGCCCGCGCCGGCGGGTCCGGCTCCAAGAATGACGACGTGCTGCAGATCCTGTTTGGGGGTCATATTGTTTCGGGAATGGTTCTCTCCCGGCCGTGTTTGTCCTGGCCGGGTGTATCCGGTATAGAGAAGTAGCGGATTGTGACGGATAATAGTCCGCCAATCAGGCCGCCAGTTATCAGAATAGCTTCAAACACCAATCCGACGGCGGCCGTGAGTACTGCCGGTGCACCGAACGGGGACATCAGCGCTACCAGCGCGACTTCCCGCACTCCGATGCCTCCCTGCGTGACCGGAACCAGGCCGGAAAGCTTCGAAAGCGGCCATGCAAAAAGCCAGACATAGAACGCGACATGCAGGCCCAGGGCTTCTGCCAGAACAAAATTGATACCCACCAGGCAGGTCTGGATTGTTATTCCCAGGCAGAAGCACAGCAAGACACGGTGAGGCTTTACGTAGGTGGAGCGGATGCCGCTTCGCACGCGGGCCATGATTCGCCGGACCTTGAACGGAAACCGCCGGACCGGAGTGGCATAAACGGCCCCGAGTGCCGCAAGCCCGCTGACGATGAGCAATCCGCTCACTACCCAGAAGACGCGGCGGCTGTGATTGTCGAGGGCGCGCGGCAGCATCAGCGCGCCGATACCTGCGACGGTCAACAGGCCGATCATGTCCTGCACGCGGTCGATCAGGCTGCCCAGAACGATAGCCGGTTTATTACGCGAGAGCCGAAACGCCAGCCCTGCACGCACGAAATCGCCCCCCACCAGCGAGGGTAGAAAGATGTTGCCGAAGAGGCCGAGATAGTAACAACGAATCGCCTGGATATACGTCAGCCGCGCGCCGGCAAGATTAATCAGGATGCGCCATTTCGCGGCTCCCAGGAGGTGAACGCTCAGGTAGCAGGCGATCAGGCTCAGACCGAGCAGCGGCGAGACGCTTTTCACCGCCGCCGCCAGCTTCTGAAAGGGCAGGAAGTGGAGGAGCAGGGCAAGCATCAGAGCGCTGCCGCCGACCCTGATCGCTAACGAACGCCAGTATCTGCTCATTCGGGCGGCTGCGAACCTTCGATCCGGCGGACCCGGTAAATCACCTCTTCGAGCAGCTTGCGGTTGAAGCTGAGCAGATCGGCAATAAGCCCGATCAACAGCACCTGAAATCCAACGATGATGAGAATTGCCGCGAGGACCAGCGACTGGATGTGTCCCAGGCGGTGTCCGGCGTAATAGAGGTACAGGAACCGCAGCCCGGGAATCATTCCGATGACGATCAGGGTAATGCCAAGCGCCAGGAAGACCGTGAGTGGACGGTACATCGTATACGCCCGCATGATGGTGACGGTGGATTTACGGATGTATTGCGGGATGCCACGCATCAGGCGGGACGGCCGCGTCTGCGGATTGATGCCGACAGGAACGAATTCCACCGTCATCCGGCTGGCGCCGGCCTGGATGAGCGTTTCGAGTGTGTAGGAATAACCGCTCAGGACGGAAGTACGCAGCGCCGCGTCACGGGTCATGGCGCGAAAGCCGCTGGTGGCATCGGGCGTCTTCAGGTCGGAGGCGCGCCCGATAACCCAGCTGCCGAGCACCTGGAGGCGCCGTTTGACGGGTGAAAAATTGGGAAGTGTACCCACCTGGCGATCGCCCACGACAAGATCGGCGCGGCCGGCGAGCAGCGGCTCGAGCAGGCGCGGAATATCTTTAGCGTCGTACTGGTTATCGGCGTCGGTGTTCAGAATAATGTCCGCGCCCTGACGGACCGATTCGTTCAGGCCGGCGGTGAAGGCGCTGGCGAGGCCAAGATTACGGCGGAAGCGAACGATGTGATGCACTCCCAGTCCGCGCGCCACTTCCGACGTGTTATCGGTGCTGCCGTCGTCGACGATGAGAATCTCGATTGTGTCGATGCCTGCGAGTTGCCGGGGCAGGGAAGCCAGTGTTGCAGGCAGGGTGGCCGCCTCGTTTAAGCAGGGAATCTGAATGATCAGCTTCATGCGGGCTGGTACCTGGCGACGTACACGTCGCCATCGCCCAAGGTTCCATGAAAAACTTTGACCACGGTGAAATCCCTGCGTATCATTGCCATCACACCCGGCGCCGCCGCGAACAGATACCGGGGCATGGTGTAAACGACCCAGACTGTCCTGCCGCGACTATAGACGGCCTGCATCTTTTCCGGCGTATCGATGCTGGCCCACGGTTTTGAGTAGTACTGCAGCAGCGGATACACGGCGGCGCCCGCTGTGACCACGGGCTCGCCATTCTTTACCTCGGCTTCGACGAAGCGAATGGCGCCTTCATAATCCTGCTTGGGGTAGCGGTAGTTGGCGGCGAGAGATGTTCCGGAGGAAACGAAGAAGATCGCCGCGAAGACCGCGATCACCGCCGGCGCCCACCGACGGCCACCGAGCC